>CAMWKX010000048.1 GCA_947174955.1 uncultured Clostridia bacterium
TTACTAAACCTCTCGGTATTTTATACCTATAACTTTACGGTAAAACATATTTTCGAAGCTGATATTATCTACCGCCTTATACGCCTTTTCACGCGCCTCTTCGATATCCTTGCCCTTAGCTACTACGCCGAGAACGCGTCCGCCGTTGGTAACTAACTTTCCGTCCTTTATAGCCGTTCCCGCGTGAACTATTACCGTTTCGCCCGTATCGCCTATGGTAATAGGCTTGCCCTTAGTATAGCTTACGGGATAGCCTCCGCTTGCAACGACTACGCAGACGCACGCTCCGTTTTCCCATTCGATTTTAATATCCGAAAGCCTCTCTTCGGTGACGGCTTCGAAAATGTCCATTAAATCGGTTTTGAGCATAGGAAGCACAACCTGCGTTTCGGGGTCGCCGAAGCGGGAATTGTACTCGACTACTTTCATACCCTTGTCGGTGCGCATAAGTCCGAAATACAGACAACCCTTAAAGGGTTTGCCCTCGGAGTTGAGCGCGTTTACCGTAGGTAAAAGTATTGTGTCGTACACCTCTTTTTCAAGCTCTTTCGTCCAGAACGGGCAGGGCGAAAACGTGCCCATACCGCCCGTATTCAAGCCCTTGTCGCCGTCGAACGCGCGCTTGTGGTCGCACGAGGTTATCATTGGAACGATAGTCTTGCCGTCGGTAAAGCACAGCACCGAGACTTCTTCACCGGGGGTGTATTTCAAGCCGCACATACACTCTTCTATAACGATTTTGTTGCCCGCCGCGCCGAAAGCTTTGTCGAGCATTATCTCCTTTAAGCCCTCTTCGGCGTCTTTGAGCGTTTCGCAGACCAAAACACCCTTGCCGAGCGCAAGTCCGTCCGCCTTTAAAACTATGGGCGCGCCCTCCGCTCTTACATAGTCGAGCGCGTCGCCGTAGTTGTCGAACGTTTTCGACTTTGCTGTGGGTATGCCGTACTTGTGCATAAGCTCCTTTGCAAACGCTTTGCTCGCCTCGATTTGCGCCGCCGCTTTGTTGGGTCCGAAGCAGCGCTTGCCTATTGATTCGAGCGCGTCGACAAGCCCGATTGCCAGAGGGTCGTCGGGAGTGACTACATAGTAGTCAATCTGCGGATTTTCGAGCGCGAATTTTTTGACCGCCTCGATATCCATATAGTCGACGTTGACGTTTTCCGCTATCTCGGCGGTGCCCGCATTGCCTTTCATACAATACAGCTTGTCAACCTTGGGGCTCTTTTTGAGCGCAAGCAACACTGCGTGTTCTCTTCCGCCGTTACCTATTACAAGTACGTTCATAATTTTATCCTTAAATTAATGCTTAAAATGACGGTCTCCGACAAAAACCATAGCAATGCCCGCCGCGTTGCAAGCCTCTACCGAAGCTTTGTCCTGAATGGAGCCGCCCGGCTGAATGATTGCCGTGATACCCGCCTTAACGCACTCCTCTACACAGTCGGGGAACGGGAAAAACGCGTCGGAAGCCATAACCGAGCCCTTAGCCTCTGCGCCTGCGTGCGCGATTGCCTGCTGTGCCGCCCAGATACGGTTGGTCTGTCCCATACCGATACCCGTCGTTCTGCCCTCTTTGCCGATTACGATTGCGTTCGACTTGGTGTGCTTAACCACCTGCCAGTTGAAGAGCATTGCCTCAACCTCTTCCTTGGTGGGTGCGCGGTCGGTAACAACGCCGCAGCCGTAAACGGTCTTTTCCTTGCCGCTGGGCAACGTAGACACTTCCACGCTTGCCTTTTTGGAGAAAAGCGACATATCCTCGTCCTTGATGAGGCACTCGTCGTACTGCTGAACGAGAAGTCCGCCGTAAACCTTTTTCATATCCTTTGCCGTCGCTTCTCTGCGCGCGGATATGTCGTCGATAACCAGAAGACGGATATTCTTCTTCTGCTCGAGAATTTCAAGCGCTTCCTTGGAATACGAAGGCGCCATTACTATCTCAATGAAAATCTTGTTGATTTCGGTTGCCGTTGCAGCGTCTACCTCGCCGTTGATAGCGAGTATGCCGCCGAACACCGAAACGGGGTCTGAATTGTATGCGCGAAGGTACGCTTCGTGAATATCCTTGCCCGTGCCCACTCCGCAGGGGTTTGCGTGCTTGCAAGCCACAACCGCGGGGGTCGAGCCGAACTCTTTCAAAAGCTCCAAAGCGCCGTTCGCGTCGTTAATATTGTTGTAGGAAAGCTCCTTGCCCCAAAGCTGTTTTGCCGTAGCAAGGCTGCCTTTGCGGGGGAACTCCTCTTTATAGAATACAGCCGACTGCTGAGGGTTTTCGCCGTAGCGCATTTCCTGAGCCTTTTCGTAAGCAAACGTTACGCTGTCGGGGTACTCGATACCGAGCTGGGAAGCAAGGTAATTGGAAATAAGGCTGTCGTAAACCGCGGTATGCGCGAAAACCTTGTACTGTAAGTATTTCTTGGTTTCGAGCGTAACTCCGCCGTTTTTGAGCTCGTCGAGAACCTTGTTATAATCCTTGGGGTCAACGATAACCGCAACGTCCTGATAGTTTTTAGCCGCAGCGCGTATCATTGTAGGACCGCCGATGTCGATATTTTCAATGCACTCGGCAAAGTCCGCACCCTTTGCAAGCGTTGCCTTGAAAGGATATAAATTTACGCAGACGATATCGATTGTGTTGATATTGAGCTTTTCGAGCTGAGCCATATGCTCGGGGTTGGAACGCATTGCAAGCAAGCCCGCGTGCACGTTGGGGTGCAGAGTTTTAACTCTGCCGTCGAGGCACTCGGGGAAACCCGTAATGTCGGATATGCCGATAACTTTAAGCCCCGCGTCTTTCAGCGCCTTAGCCGTGCCGCCCGTCGAAATGATTTCAAAACCGTTCTCGACCAAGCCTTTGCAAAACTCCACTACGCCCGCCTTGTCCGATACGGACACGAGCGCCCTCTTCTTCATTTCCATATATAACCTATTTATTTTATTTCTACTTTTCTTCCGTTCTTTGCAATCTTGCCTTCGCAAAGCTTTTTAACGCAGTAAGGCAACAGCTCGTGTTCCTTTTCGAGTATGCGCGATTGCAGGCTTTCGGGAGTGTCGCCGTCTTCAACCTTAACCGCCGTCTGCGCGATTATTGCGCCGCCGTCGGGAATTTCGTTGACAAAGTGCACGGTACAACCCGAAACCTTTGCGCCGTATTCGAGCACGGCTTTATGTACGTTAAGTCCGTACATACCCGCGCCGCAAAAAGCGGGAATGAGCGACGGGTGAATATTGATTATTTTGTCCTCGAACGCTTTGATAAAGCTTTCGGGTATGATTTTCAGCCAACCCGCGAGCACTATGTAGTCCACGCGGTTCATATTCAAAAGATAGGTAAGCTCGGCGTACAGCTTTTCCAGATCGGGGTAGTCCTTCTTGGCAAACACCGCCGTGCTTATGCCGTGCTTTTTTGCTCTGTCGATTGCGCCTATACCGTCCTTGGAGGCAATCAAATACGCTATTTCGCAGAACTGTTCCTTCTCGTTAGCGTCGATGACCGACTGAAAGTCGGTGCCGCCGCCGCTTGCAAATACCGCTATGCGCTTCAAAGTAACGTTACCCCGCTGCCCTTGACCGTTTTGCCGATAACCACGCAGCTTTCGCCCGTGCTTTCGAGCTGGGCAATAGTAGCCGCAACGTCCTTTTCGTCAACGCATACTACCATACCAATGCCCATATTGAAGGTGTTGTAAATCTGTTGGTCGGTGATGCCCGCCTTCTCCTGCATAATCTTGAAAAGCGCGGGAACTTCGTACGATTTCGTATTGATTTCGCAACCTATACCCTCGGGGAAAATGCGGGGAATGTTTTCGATAAAGCCGCCGCCCGTGATGTGCGCAATGCCCTTGACGTCTACCTTTTCAATGAGCGCAAGTATGGACTTTACGTAAATTTTCGTAGGCGTCAACAGGACGTCGATAATTTTTCCGCCCAGTCTTTCGTCGTATTTTTCAAGCTCCGCCTTGTCCTCGCCCCACAGCTTTCTTACAAGCGAATAGCCGTTGGAGTGAACGCCGCTCGACTTGATACCGACGAGCACGTCGCCCGCCTTGATATTCCTGCCGTTGATAACCTTTTTCTTGTCGACTACGCCTACCGCAAAGCCCGCGATATCGTACTCGCCAGCCGAATAGAAGCCGGGCATTTCCGCCGTTTCGCCGCCGATTAACGCACAGCCGCTCTGACGGCAGCCCTCGGCAACGCCCGATACTACCGTCGCAACCGTTTCGGGCGAAAGTGCGCCCGTTGCGAAATAGTCGAGGAATATAAGCGGCTTTGCGCCCTGACAAACTATGTCGTTAACGCACATTGCAACCGCGTCGATACCAATCGTATCGTGCTTGTCTGCGACGAACGCGTATTTGAGCTTGGTGCCGACGCCGTCCGTGCCCGCAACCAGAACGGGTTCTTCCATACCTTTCGGCATTGCAAAGAAACCGCCGAACGAGCCTATATCGCCAAGTACGCCGTCGGTATAAGTCGACTTGACGTGCTCGCGCATAAGTTTAACCGCCTGATAGCCGCGCTCTACGTCAACGCCGCTGTCCTTGTAGGAAATAGCCATTGAAAATTACCTCTGTAAAATTTTATTCTAAATTGAGTTTGTCCGCATCGCCCGAAACGGGGTACGGATATTCGCCGCTGAAACAGCCTAAACAGAACTGCCGTTTGGAACCCTCACAGCTCTTTACTAGATCCTCTATCGAAAGATATCTCACGCTGTCCGCGCCTAAGCTTTCGCAAATCTGCGCTTCGTTTTTGTACGCGCCGATAAGCTGCGAATAGGTCTGTATATCTATTCCGAGGTGGCACGGGTGCTTGATTATCGGCGAGCATATGCGGATATGCACCTCGCTTGCGCCCGCGTTCCTCAGCATTTTTATTATCTTGCGCATAGTCGTGCCGCGCACAATACTGTCGTCAATCAGAATTATACGCTTGCCTTCCACGTTTGCGCGCAACGCGTTCATCTTGACGGATAAACTGTTCTCTCTCTGCTTCTGGTCGGGCTGAATAAAGGTTCTGCCCACGTACCTGTTTTTGGCGAGAGCTTCGACGAACGGTATTCCGCTCTCCTCGGCATACCCGCGCGCCGCAACGTTCGCCGAATCGGGAACGCCCGCAACCATATCCGCCTCTACGCCGTAATTTTTCGCAAGCAGTCTGCCTGCCTGCATTCTCGCCTCGTACACGCTGCAACCGTCTAAAACAGAGTCGTGCCGCGCAAAATACACGTACTCGAAAATGCACATTCCGCTCTTTTTCGGAAGGTTTTCCATCATATACGAGTGCAGTCCGTCGCTGTCGATTACGACTATTTCGCCCGGCTCCACGTCGCGCAGAAAATTCGCCGACACCGCGTCGAGCGCGCAGCTCTCGCTTGCAACGACGTAGTCGTCCACTATCGTGCCGATGCACAGGGGGCGTATGCCGTACGGGTCGCGCACGGCGATAAGCTTGTCCGTGGTCATTATGACCAGCGCATACGAGCCTTTGAATTTCGGGCACGCGCGCTGAACGCCCGTAAGCAAATCGCCATCTGACAGACTGTTTATCATAACAGCCATTACTTCGGAATCGATAGTCGTCTGAAACACCGCGTTTGCGGCAATCATTTCGTCGCGGAGCTGTTTGGTGTTGGTTAAATTTCCGTTGTGCGCGAGCGCCATTTTGCCGCACTTGCCCGTAAATACTACGGGCTGGGCGTTTAAAAGCTGACTTGCACCCGTCGTCGAATAGCGCACGTGGCCTATTGCTATGTCTCCCTCTGGAAGTTTGTCAAGCTCGTTACCCGCAAACACCTCGGGAACAAGTCCCATACCCTTGTGGTAGGAAATCTTGTTTGCAAAGGATACGGCTATGCCCGCGCTCTCCTGTCCGCGGTGCTGCAATGCGTACAGTCCGTAATAGACCGTATGCGCCACGTCGCGGTTTTCCTGCGAGTAAACGCCGAACACACCGCACTCTTCGTGCATTTCGTCAGAATAGTCTTCTTCCATAATTTATTCTTTACCCGTCCAGCAGTACGTGCACAGTTTGCAAGGCTCGATACCGATTGCATCGATAAGTCCCTCTATCGACTGGAATTCCAAGCTTTCGAACTGGAACTTGTCGCAGATAGCCTTGCGCATCGCCTTGCCGCGCTCGGTGTTGCCGTCGCTGTATTCGTCCATATGCTTAACGGCTTCGTCGCCTTCCAGCTCCGCCATAGTGCGGCGGGTAATGAGGTCCATATCTCCCGACGAACGCGAGAAATTAAGATACTTACAGCCGTACATTATGGGCGGGCAGGCGGAACGCATATGCACCGCCTTCGCGCCGTGCGAATACAAAAAGTCTACTGTTTCTTTGAGCTGCGTGCCGCGTACGATACTGTCGTCGACGAGCAGTAATCTCTTGCCCTCGATAAACTCGTGTACGGGAATGAGCTTCATTTTCGCAACCTTGTTGCGCTCTGTCTGGTTGACGGGCATAAAGCTTCTCGACCAGGTCGGGGTGTATTTTATGTAGGGGCGCGCAAACGGAACCTTGCACGCGTTTGCATAGCCTATCGCGTGCGGAGTGCCCGAATCGGGAACGCCTCCGACGTAGTCAATCTCGTGCATATCGTGCGTCTTTTCGTCGTTCTTTGCGAAAATTTCGCCGTTTTTGCAGCGCATCATCTCTACGTTCACGCCCTCGTACGTCGACGTGGGATAGCCGTAGTACGACCAAAGGAACGCGCATATACGCATTTCCTTGCCCGCAGGCGCAAGCTGCGTAACGCCGTCCGCGGAAATTTCCACGATTTCGGCGGGACCTAACTCGCGCTCGTCCGTATACCCGAGCTTCTTGTACGCAAAGCTCTCGAACGACGCACAGTAGCCGTCGTCGCACTTGCCGATGTGTATGGGCAGTCTGCCTACCTTGTCTCTCGCGGCAATCAGCGTGCCTTTATCGGTCAGAAGAAGTATGGACGCAGTGCCGTCTATCTGGTCCTGAGCGTAGCGTATTCCCTCTACGTAGCTGTCCTTGGAATTGATAAGCGCGGCGACAAGCTCGTTGGTGTTGACCTTGCTGCCCGTCATTGCGTCGAAATATCCGCCGCTTTTGAGAACCTCTTTAATGAGAGCTTCGGTATTGTTTATTACGCCTATCGTGCAGATTGCGTACGTACCTACCTTTGAAACCATTAAAAGAGGCTGCGGGTCGGTATCGCTGATACAGCCGATAGCCGCGTTGCCCTTCATCTCGCTTAAAACGCGCTCGAACTTGGTTCTGAAAGGCGCGTTTTCTATATTGTGAATCTCGCGCTGTAAGCCCATTGACTTATCGTACGCCGCCATACCTCCGCGCTTGGTGCCCAGGTGCGAATGGTAATCGGTGCCGATAAATACGTCGAATACGGCGCTGCTTTTTTTAACCGAGCCGAAAAAACCGCCCATCTGATTACTCTCCCGTCAAACGCTTGAATACTTCCTGATATGCGTCCTCTACACCACCGAGGTCGCGGCGGAATCTGTCTTTATCTAAGCTGACGTGCTTGGTCGTATCCCAGCTGCCCGCTTCCCAGAAACGGCAGGTATCGGGCGAAATTTCGTCCGCGAGCACGATCTGTCCCTTAAATCTGCCGAATTCCAATTTGAAGTCGACCAAATCGATATTGAGGTGCTTGAAGAATTCCTTCATAGCCTCGTTTACCGCGAAAGCCATCTTTGTAATGGTATCGATTTCTTCCTTGGTTGCAAGTCCCAACGCAAGCGCGTGATAGGTGTTGATTAAGGGATCGCCCAAATCGTCGTTTTTATACGAGAATTCTATGGTGGGATTTAAAAGAGCCGTACCCTCGGCAACGCCGTACTTCTTGGAAAAACTGCCCGCGGCAACGTTTCTTATGATAACTTCCAAAGGTACTATCTGCACCTTTTTGACCACGGTGTTTCTATCGTCGATCTGCTCGACGAAGTGCGTGGGAATACCTTTCTTTTCGAGCATCTGCATCATCATATTGCTCATCTTGTTGTTAATTACGCCCTTGCCCGCAATCGTGCCCTTCTTCAAGCCGTTGAACGCGGTTGCGTCGTCCTTGTACGATACGATTACGTAGTCGGGATTTTCGGTCGC
>CAMWKX010000049.1 GCA_947174955.1 uncultured Clostridia bacterium
ATTTGCATTTTTTTGATGGTGATCTTCGGCTGCATAATGATCTACTCGGCAAGTTCGTACGTGGGTGAAGTGCAGTACGGCGATAAACTGTTCTTTGTAAAGAAGCAGCTTATAGGCGTGGTCGGCGGAACTATCGCATTTATTGCAATACAGTTTTTGCCGTACCATAAGCTTGCAAAGCTGAAAATTCCCGCCGTGGTCGTCGCGGTCATTCTGCTTGCGCTCGTGTTCGTTCCGGGGGTGGGCGTGACAAATTACGGAGCCACGCGCTGGATAGGCTTCGGCTCGTTCACGCTGCAACCGTCCGAAATTGCCAAGTACGCGTTCGTGCTGTTTGCCGCCGCGTACTTTACGAAAAATTACGAAAAGGTCAAAACGTTTTTAGGCGTACTGCCCGTGCTCGCCGTAGGCATACTTTTCTGCCTTCTGATAATTGCCGAACCTAATATGTCGATAACGATGTGCGTGGGGCTTCTGATGCTCGCGATGATATTTTTGAGCGGCACCAACTTAAAGACATTCGCCATAATAATGATACCGTTCGTTATCGCCGTGCCCGTGCTCATTCTGCTCGAACCGTACAGACTGCAGAGGCTGAGCGCGTTTATCGACCCGTGGGCGTCACCCAAAGGGGACGGCTATCAGCTCATTCAGTCGCTGTACGCGCTGGGCAACGGCGGACTGTTCGGAGTGGGACTTTTCAATTCCACGCAGAAGTACAGGTTTCTGCCCTTTGCCGAGAGCGACTTTATTATGTCGGTAATGGGCGAGGAGCTCGGATTTTTCGGACTTGCGGTGTTCTTTTTAGTCAGCGGGTTTATCGTATACCGCGGATTTAAAATCGCCGCGAACTGCAAGGACAGATTCGGCTTTCTGCTGTCGGCGGGCATAACGCTAGTTTACGGCATACAGGTTATAATAAACGCTCTCGTGGTCAGCGGAACCATACCGCCGACTGGATTGCCGCTGCCGCTCATTTCAAGTGGAAATACGTCGCTGATAATAACTATGACCTCGATGGGCGTGCTGTACTCGGTATCGCGTGCAAATTAACACCGATTTCGTAATTCCCATATAATAAAGTAGGGCAAAAGGCGGCTGAAAACCGCCGCATTTGCTCTGATTTATTTTTACATAAAGGGAGTTGTTATGGATAAGTACATTATCAACGGCGGAAATCCGCTGTACGGCTCGGTGAAGATTCAGACGGCTAAAAACTCGGTGTTGCCCATTCTTGCGGCAAGCGTTCTGACGGACGAAAAAATAGTTATCAAAAACGTGCCCGCAATCACCGACGTGAACAATATGGTCAAAATATTGGGTTGTCTGGGGTGCCGTACCGCGTTTATCGGAAACGACGTGGAGATAGATTCATCGTGCGCGGACTGCTACGAAATTCCCAGCGTTCTCGCGCGGGAGCTGCGGTCGTCCGTATTTCTGCTCGGCTCGGTAATATCCCGCTTCCGCAAGGCTAAAATCGCATACCCCGGCGGTTGCGATATAGGATTGCGCCCGGTCGATTTGCATCTGAACGGTTTAAAGCGGCTGGGGGTAAGAATTACCGAAGCTAACGGATACATATCCTGTGAGTGCGACAGACTCACGGGGAACGAAATTATGCTGGACTGCCCGAGCGTGGGCGCCACGGAAAACATTATGCTCGCCGCTGTCAAAGCGGAGGGGACGACGGTAATAAAAAACGCCGCGAGAGAACCCGAAATAGAGGACTTGCAGAAGTTCCTGAACTCTATCGGGGGCAAGGTCTCGGGCGCAGGCAGCGGTACGGTGATAATAGAAGGAGTGGAAACCTTAAAAGGAGGCGAATATCTTCCCATCTGCGACAGGATAGAGGCGGGCACTTTTTTAATCGGCGCGGCTATGTGCGGCGGCGAAATTCAGCTTTGCGGCGTAAACGCCGAACTTATAAGTTCGCTTTTACATAAACTTCGTGAAAACGGTTGCAAAATCAGGGTGAAAGATGATAAAATATATTTGAAGTGCGATAAGCGGCTCAATTCGGTAAAGAGTATCGAAACTCAGCCCTATCCGGGCTTTCCCACCGACCTGCAGGCGCAGATGACGGCGCTTTGCTGTATCTGCCGCGGTCATTCCATCGTAACCGAAAACCTTTTCGAAACGCGGTTCAAGTACGTGCCCGAGCTTAAAAAAATGGGTGCGGACGTAACCGTCATAGACAGAAACGCGTTTATACGTGGGGTTGAGAAGTTGAAGGGCGCGGAAGTGATGGCGCACGATTTGCGCGGCGGCGCGGCTTTGGTTATAGCGGCGCTCGCGGCGGAAGGAAGAAGTGAAATTTTCGACATATCCCATATAGACAGGGGATATTCCGATTTCGAATATAAACTGAGGGCGCTCGGGGGAGATATCGTTCGGGTTGCCGTATGAAAGCGATATGAAACACGTAAGAAAACTGATGGCTGTTGGGCTTGCGATAATTTTTTTGATCGCGCTTGTAATAGGTACGGGCGTAATTCTTTCCGTGCGCAACGTAAACGTAACTTTTAAAGAGTACTCGGGCAAGTACACGGAAGAAGACTACGCCGCAACCCGCAGAAACTTCGACACGCTCAAAGGTTCGGGACTGCTGTTTATCGGCGACGCTGACGTTTACGGCAAGGTTACCAATACCGACGTGCTTGCGGTTGAAAGCTACGAGAAAAAATTTCCCTGCACCATCAACATTGTTCTGCGTGAGAGAATAGAAACTTTTACATATAAAACCGACGAGGGTTACTCGGTTTACGACGAGCTCGGCAAACTTATAAGAACAGTAAAGGACGCCGAGAACGAGCCGTTGAATTCGGTGGACGATTGCCCCAACGTTCTTTTGATGTGCGAGGAGAACGAGATAGAACAGCTTGCGGCAATCTGCGCGGCTTTCAGGGAAAATTTCGGAACGCTCCGCAGACTTGTAAAGAGTGTGGAAACGGTGGTGTTCCCCGGCTTGCAGTATATCGATATAACCCTGCACAGCGGCTTCGTGATTTCGGTACACAACTGGAAAACGTCGGGCGCGCAGAAGATCAAAAGGGCTTACGAAAAGTACAACGACCCCACGCTGAGCGAATACGCCAAGATAAGCGGCTCGATAACCGTTTGAGGGCGCAGCTCCGTCAGGCAATACGTAAAATTACGGTAATTAAGGCATATATGCGGTCCGATTTATATTTTCGGGCCGTATTTTTATGCCGATTAGTTGACAAGATACGTTTACTATTATATAATAGTAAATAGTTGAAAACCATAATATCACGGTGCGGTAAAAAAGAGTGCGAAACAAAAGCGTAGCGGTATTGGATATACGCTCGTCCGAAATCTGCGCGGCAATTGCCGAAAAGGGCGTAAACAATACTTTTATCATCAAAAGTAAATATTCGAAATCCTACGAAGGTTTTGCCGAGGGCGAGCTTTTGGATACCGAAGATTTCATTTCGGCGATAAGGGAAGCCGTGGGCAGTATAGTCGCGTCGGCGGGTTCGCCCGTAAAGCGTTTATACGTCGGCGTTCCCTGCGAGTTCACGCAAGCCGTTCAGACCGATAAGGTCATATCTTTTCATTCGTCGCAGCGCATTTCGCCGCGCCATATCCAAACGTTAATAGACGCGTCCGAACCCGAGACGGAGGAGGACGAAACTATAATCAAGTGCGGAGAGCTGTACTACGTGCTTTCGGACAAGCGCAGGCTTGTAAATCCGATGGGTATGGTCAGCGACAGTCTGCGTGCAAAGCTGTGCTTTTTCAAGTGCAAAAGGGCGTTCACCGACGCGGTAACGCACGCGCTGAAAACTTTCGGGACGGTAAAGCAGATACGTTTTCTGCCGCAGAACTATACCGAGGGACTGTACCTTTTTGCTCCCGAGGAGCGCGACGGTTATTCGGTGCTTTTCGACCTCGGTGCAATTTCTTCGACTTTCAGCGTGATATGCGGAAACGGCGTGGCTTTCAGCGAAGCGTTTTCGATAGGTATAAATCACATCGCCGTGCTTTTGATGGAGGCTCTCGACGTGCCGTATCACGTGGCGTGCGAGCTGATGAAAAAGGTCAACCTTAACGCCAAGGATTCGATATCGGGCGTGTGCGAATACAGGGAAGACGGCTATAATCTCAGATTTTCCGCGAATGATTTGCGCGACCTGATAAGAGAGGGGCTGGACGGAATATGCGAGATGATAGAAACCTGTCTGCGCGCGTTCACTCCCAAGGACCTCAGCGGCGTGCCGATAAATATAACCGGTGAGGGCGTAGGCGTTATCAGAGGCACGATAGAGCATTTCTCTTCGCGGCTGGTTATGCCCGTCGAGGTCATCGCACCCAAACTTCCATACTACGACAAACCGCAGTTTTCATCGCTGTTCAGCCTGCTTCATTCAGCGCTCGGCAGTGATTTCGAGTAATAATTTTTACGATTTCGGAGGATGAATTTTATGTTTAACGATTCAGCAATAAATACGAATATTTCGGGCAAGGCAAAAATCAAAGTTATAGGCGTCGGCGGCGCGGGCAATAACGCAATCAACCGTATGATTGAGGCGCGCATAAGCTGTGCGGAGTACGTCGTAGTCAATACCGACTCGCAGATTTTGGCGCTTTCGCCCTGTGAAAATAAAATTCAGATAGGCGCTCAGCTTACCAAGGGACTGGGTGCCGGCGCGGATCCCGACGTGGGTATGAAGGCTGCGGAGGAAAGCAAGGAGATTTTAACCAGAGTTATCGAAGGCACCGACCTTCTGTTCATAACCGCGGGTATGGGCGGCGGTACGGGTACCGGCGCGGCTCCCGTAATCGCCAAGATTGCAAGGGATATGAAAATTCTTACGGTTGCTGTCGTAACCGAGCCGTTCTCGTTCGAAGGCAAGAAGAGAATGGAAAATACCGTTAAGGGTCTGGACAACCTTAAAAAGTACGTCGATACGCTTATCGTTATTCCCAACGACAAGATAAGAACGATTGCGGACAAAAATACCACGATGGTAGACGCGCTCCGCATTGCAGACGAAATCTTAAAGCAGGGCATAAAGGGACTTGCCGAACTTATCGTAAATCCCGCTCTTATAAATCTCGACTTTGCGGACGTAAGGACGATATTGAAGGACAGAGGCATAGCTCACCTGGGCGTAGGCGTTGCCAAGGGCGAAAACAGAATTATCGAGGCGGTGCGCGTTGCGGTCAACTGCCCGCTTCTTGAAACGACGATAGAGGGTGCTCAGGGCGTTATCTTAAACGTTGTCGGCGGCAACGATCTGACGTTTGCAGAGGTTGCGGACGCCGCGGAGCTTGTGCGTAGCGTTGTCGACGCGTCGGCTAACATCATTTTCGGCGCACGCATAGATCCCAACGTTCAGGACGAGGTGGAAATCACTGTTATAGCAACGGGTTTCCCCGGATACGAAAATACTCAGACGGAAGAACAGCAGAGAGCGTATACGAGCGGACAGCTCTATACCAATCAGGGGTACAATCAGGGACAGGGCAGAATGTCGGTAAACGAGCCTTACTATCCTCAGCAGAGGTATGCTTCTCCTCAGCCGCAGATACAGCCGCCCGTGCGCACGGCTCCGCCCGCGCAGTACTCGCAGCCTCCCCAGTACGTTCAGCCCGAGCAGCAGCCCGCGGTAAAACCCGCAGAGCAGGAACCTCAGGTTGAGCGCCCTTCGGACAAGCAGGTGCCCAAGTTTGCGCAGCTTCTGCACCGTTTCGGCAGAAAGGACGGCGACAGATAAGCGCTATTGAATTAAATAAAAAAAGGAGAGTTGCAAAACTCTCTTTTTTCATTTTTCGGCAAAAAACGCGTAAACCGTGATAAATTTAGCGCAAAATTCATAATATTAATTATGACCGAAAATATTTTGACGGAATTTGACAGTTTTTTCTTTCTCGGAATAGGCGGCGTGAGTATGAGCGCGCTTGCCAAAATTTTACGTAAATCAGGCAAAAAAGTGGCGGGTTGCGATCGCTGCGAGGGCGAATACACGCAGTCGCTTAAAAGTGTGGGAATTAACGTAACTATCGGCAATGTGTGCGCGTTCGACAATTTCGAAGTGGTTGTGTATACCGACGCTTTGGCGGACAGCAATCCCTCGATAATAGCGGCTCGGCGGCAGAAAAAGGTGCTCATATCGCGCGGAAAATTATTAAGCGAACTGTGCAAAAACTATAATAAGACGATAGCCGTGGCGGGATGTCACGGAAAGACGACGTGTACCGCAATGATTGCGCACGTTTTCTCATATGCGGGCAGCAATTTTACGTCACATATCGGCGGCGACGACTTAACGTTTACCAACGGTTATGCGTGCGGTAACGACTATCTGATTACCGAAGCCTGCGAGTACAAGAAAAATTTTCTGTACTTAAAGCCTGATATTGCGGTAATTTTAAACAGCGACGCCGACCATCTCGACTGTTACGGCACCGAAGAAAATCTGAAAAAGGCGTATCTGCAATTCGCGGGCTCGGCGGCTAAGACAATTAAGCTTTACGGTGATTTGTCCGAGGCGGACGGCGTAACTTTCGGGTTTGACGACAGAGCCGACTATTACGCAAAAAGCATAAGGAGCGAACACGGCAAATTTACCTTCCGCGCGATCAAGGGCGAAAAAGAGCTTGGCAGGGTAAAACTTTCCGTATACGGCAAGCACAACGTGCTGAACGCGCTCGCCGCGATAGCGGTTGCAGAAAGCTGCGGGATTGATTTCGAAAAGATTTCGGCAGGACTTTCGCAGTTTAAGGGGGTAAAGCGGCGGTTTGAAGAAATAGGGTCGTACAACGGAGCAACCTGTATTGCCGACTACGCGCATCACCCGAACGAAATAAAGGCTGCGTTAAAGACGGCGAGAATGTTGACGACGGGCGAACTTTACGTGGTTTTTCAGCCGCACACGTACAGCAGAACGAAAGACTTGTTCAGAGAATTTATGCTCACTCTTTCGGCGGTTAAGCGGCTGATGATTTACAAGACCTTTGCCGCAAGGGAGTACTACGACGACGCGGGCAGTGCGCTCACGCTCTCGAATGCGGTAAAGCGTTCGGTGTACGGCGACTGCGAAATCGATATCGAAAGGTTTATCGCAAACGCAAAGAGCGGCGATATAGTGCTGTTTCTCGGCGCGGGAGATATTTACGAAATTGCAAAAACGGTGGTGTAATTATTCATAATTAATGCATATATTCGGTTGTTTTTGATTTAATATACATCAAACAACAAAAATATTCATTATTTTTAAGAGAATATTCAAATTGAATATCATATTGCTTGACATAACACGGTTAAGGAAATATAATTGTACACAAATTATAGGTTCAAAGGAGAAACTTAACTTATGTCAAAAATCTATTATCAGTCTGATTGCGATATAAAAGTATTGAAGGATAAGACGGTTGCCGTAATAGGTTACGGCAGTCAGGGTCACGCGCACGCGCTGAATTTACGCGAAAGCGGCGTAAAGGTTATAATAGGTCTGCGCGAGGGCGGCAAGAGCTGGCCCAAGGCGGTTGCGGCCGGCTTCGAGGTTTACACCGTTGCCGAGGCTACGAAACGCGCCGACGTCGTAATGATTTTAATTAACGACGAAATTCAGGCAAAGGTCTACAAGGAGAGCATCGAGAAAAACCTCAAAGAGGGCGCCGCGCTTGCGTTCGCTCACGGCTTTAACATTCATTTCAAGCAGATTGTTCCGCCCAAGAACGTCGACGTGTTTATGATTGCGCCCAAGGGTCCCGGTCATACCGTGCGTAGCGAGTATCAGGACGGCAAGGGCGTTCCCTGTCTGGTTGCAATCGAGCAGGACTATTCGGGCAAGGCTTTAAACGTTGCGCTTGCGTATGCCGCGGGAATAGGCGGCGCGAGAGCGGGCGTTCTGGAAACGACCTTCAAGTGCGAAACGGAAACCGACCTTTTCGGCGAGCAGGCAGTGCTTTGCGGTGGCGTAACCGCGCTTATGAAAGCGGGCTTCGAAACGCTCGTAGAGGCGGGCTACGACCCTAAAAACGCGTACTTCGAGTGCATTCACGAAATGAAGCTTATCGTCGACCTCATTTATAAGGGCGGCTTCTCGCT
>CAMWKX010000050.1 GCA_947174955.1 uncultured Clostridia bacterium
ATGTAGTAGACGGGTTCTGCCTTTTTTTCGGGCTTCTTCTCGGGTTCGGGCTTCTTCTTTAAACTGAAAAACCCGACGACCGCAAGTTTAATTACGTGCACCAGCGCAAAACATACTAAAAAAGTTATTAAAATATATACAAGTCCCAACATTGCCATACATATATAATAAAACCTATTCTAAGGTAAAAAATGTAGAATATTATATATAAAGGTGGTTTTATGCAGGACGAAAAGGACGCGGTAACTTTAACGGAAGAGGAGCAGTACAGAGAGTTCAAGCGCATAAAGAGAATGGACGAGGCAAAGGCGAGCGTTCTCAAAATCGAGTGCGACTGCCTTTCGCCCTATACCGACAAGACGTCGCTTAAAGAGACGTGCAAGACGGCGGATACGCTTGCAATCGGCGCGATAATCGTGTTCCCAAACTACGTAAAGGCGTGCGTGAACGCGCTCGGCAAGGACCCGCAGGTGTCGCTGATTGCGGCTGTAAGCTATCCTTTCGGCGAGGAAACGACCGAGGTCAAGGCTGCGGCGGTAAAGCGCGCGGTCAAGGACGGAGTGGACGAGGTGGAAGTGTGCGCGCCGACGGCATTCCTTCGCGACGGCAACCTTGCGTACTTTAAAAAGGAATGTAAAAAAATCAAAAAAGCGGCTAAAAACAGCGCCGTGCGCGTGACCTTGGACTGCTCGATTTTAAACGAAAAGGAGCTGTATAAAGCGGCGGTTACGGCGGCGGACGCGGGTATAAACTGTTTAAGACTGAACGGCGCGGACGGCGAAACGGTGGCGAAAATCAAAGCGGCGGTAAAGGGCAAGTGCCTTATAAAAGCGGAAAAGGCGGACAGCGCAACCTCGTTCGCCGCTCTCTGCACGATGGGCGCGGATACGGTTTCGTGCACGCAGGCATTAAACCTTGCGCAGTATATTTTAAAACAGGCTGAAAGTGAATAATTAAGCCATATTATGGGGGCAACTTAAAAAAGCGGTGCTTTTGCACCGCTTTTTATCGTATTAAAATAAGTTTTTTGCGGGCGCGGGTGAGCGCCGTGTACAGCCAGCGGTTTTTGTCCTCTTTAAAGGCAAAACTCTCGTCGAAGATAATCACGTTGTCGAACTCCGACCCCTGCGCCTTGTGACAGGAAATGCAGTAACCGTACTCGAAACGGTTGAGGGTAAACACGCCCGTCGGTTCGCCGTCTTCGCCGAACTTGGCGAACGTGTCGCCGTGCTTGTAGCGGTATTCCCCGTCCTCGAAAATGCCCGTGTCGAAGGGCAGAGCCTCGGGGCAGTTCTCGTCCAAAAAGTCGGGCTTGAACTGCGTGAATCCCATATGTGCGTTCGCATCGTAAAACGGCTCGATTGCCGTGCCGATTATGCCGTTTACTAGATTGAACCTCGCCTCGCCGTCGATAAAAGTTTCCCAGTTATTGAGTGTGCATATGAGTTTGTCGCCGTTTTGCGGCAAGCCGTCGTAACCGAGTATGCGCCTCATTTCGTCGTTGATTTTCGCGCGCGTTTTATTAAGTCCGCATATAATCTGGTCGCTGCGCTTTAAAAGGCGTTCGCGCTGACCGCCCTGAAATCTTCTGCCGTACAGAACGAACGTGGTGTCGCCGTAATTGCCGAACGGTATGGGTTTTCCCTCGCGCGCAAGCTGCGAAAGCCTGATTATCGGATTGTCCTGTTGCTGGCGTACGATCTGCGTTAGCGTGTAGTCGGGATTTTTCAGGAAATTGTTAAAGCCCTCGACGGGTGGCAGCTGAGCGTTGTCGCCGCACAATAAAACCTTTACGCCGAAGTTTGCGATATCGGCTAAAACGTCGTCGGAAACCATCGACGCCTCGTCCAAAACTATGAGTTTAATCGCCTTATCAATGCTCTCGCGGCGGCGGAAGGTCAGCCTTTCAACCTTGATTTTTTTGCCGTTTACTTCGACTTCCTGCTCGACTGTCTGCGACTGATATATGAGGCGGTGGACGGTGCACGCCGAAACGCCGTTTTTGATTAAAACCGTCGCCGCCTTGCCGGTGGGCGTTACGAACGCCGCGCTGTACAAGTCGTCGAGTTTGAGCGTTTCCTTAACGACGTGTTTAAGCAGGGCGGTCTTGCCCGTGCCGGCGTAGCCGGACAGCACGAAAAACTGCCTCGTGCCGTTAAAAAACCAGTCGCTTATTTTCTTGTCCGCAGCCGCCTGGTCGGCGTTTAAAATCAACATATCCATATTGTATCACCAAAACGATTGTTCGAGCAAGCGTTTTGCGCGACATTATTAAAATAAGCGCGATTGCAATTACTTGACTTAACGCGGCGGCGGGGGGTATAATCAGTGCAGTATACTTTCTGAGGGTATTATATGAAATTCAAAGAACTCGGCGAACGCCTTAACAAAATCGGCGAAAGGATAGAAAATCATAAGGTCACGCAGATTTTGCGGCGCGCGCTGTCGTCATACTTTTTCCCGCTGGTTACCGCAGTAGTGTCGGTGGGGTGCTATTATCTCGGCTGGGACATAGTCAATATCTGGTATCTGTGTCTGAGCGGAACGGCGATAATGATTTGCTGTAAGGACGTTTCTCCCGCGCTCTGTCTTATACTGTTTTTCTCTATGCTGCCCTCGGAGCAGCACAGCCCCGGAGCTTCGAACTACCTTGTCAGCGCGCCCATTTTAGCGCAGGAAATTATAGGCGTCGTTTTCTTCATAGGCACGGTTATTTTCCGCCTTGTACGCGGCATAGTAAAGGGGCAATTCAAAATTACCCCCGTATTCTGGGGCATAGTCGCGCTCTCTGTTGCGCTTGCGTTAAACGGAATTTTCTATTCGCACTATACGGCGAGGAGCCTTTTGTTCGGGCTTGCGCTCTCGGCGATTATCATCATTTTCTATATCTTCTGCTACTGCAATTTCGGCAGGGGCGAAAAGACCTTTATGCAGATTGCGTACTACTTTATCGCGCTCGCCGCGGCGGTTACTCTGGAACTCGGCGTCTTATATATCACCAAGAGAAGCCGGGCGGCGGAAGTCGGCTGGCGCTCGGTTTTAGGCTTCGGCTGGGGCACTTACAATCAGGCGGGACTGATGCTGACGATGGCAATCCCCGCGTGGTTCTATCTCGCGGGCAAGCATAAGCGCGGCTATTTCTTCTTAATCGGCGCGGTCGCCAACGAGGGCGCGTGTTTTCTGAGCCAGTCTAGGCAGGCAATGCTTATGTCGCTCGTCGTGCTGTGCGCGTGCTGCGTGTGGATACTCATCTGGGACAAGGGCAGAAAGCGCATAATCGATCTTGCGATGATGGGCGCGGTAATCGCGCTGATAATAATCGCCGCGGGAATAATGCACGAGCGGGTGTTCGCGTTCTTAAAAGGCGCGCTCGACAAGGAAAGTCTTAGCTCGGGTAGCGGCAGAACGTGGCTGTGGGGTCTGGGCTGGCAGAATTTCCTGCACAATCCCTTGTTCGGCGTAGGCTTCTACGACCCTATGGCGTATACGGAATACGAAACGCTTGCGGACGGCTCGAAGAAGCTGATAAGCTGGGGCGTTGGATATTTTTCCGAAACCGATTTGTCGCACTCGATACCGAGAATGTGCCACAACACCGTCTTCCAGCTTTTGTCGGCGGGCGGAATAGTCGGGCTGATAGCGTACGTTTTCCACAGAACGCAGACGGTCATTTCGTATATCAATAACCGCACGCCCGAAAGAACGCTTATCGGGCTTACGATGTGCGTAATACTTTTAATGAGCCTTTTGGACAACCATATTTTCTATATCATACCCACGATACATTACGCGATACTTCTTGCGCTGCTGACGGCTACTGAGAAAGAAAAGGAAAAGAAAAAAGTTGATACTCAAACTGAACAAGTCGCAACTGACGCCTAAAAACTTAATACTGGCCGCCTTCGTGCTGGTTGAAACGGTAATATATATAATTTTCAACGTGCTTTCGGCAAGGCAACCCGAGGACCCCATCGAATTGAAGTACGCGGGAATTCTGCTCTGCCTTGTCATTTCCGCGGTAATGATATTTTTCAACCGCGACGCGGACGCAATTATCGCAACGGCGGCAATGCTGTTCACGGCGGTAAGCGATTTATTCATTCTCGTACTCGACGACTATTTCGAAATAGGGCTTGCAACCTTTATCGTCGCGCACTCGCTGTACCTTTACAGACTGTACCGCGGCAGAGAGAAAAGGATATGGATATCGGTTGCGGTGCGCGCGGTCGTCGCCGCCGTAATGATAGGCGTTTGCTGCGGACTGTGCGGCTACGATTTGCTGATAGTGGAGGCGGGAATTTACATCGTGCTCTTGTTCGGCAACTGCGTGGAAACGCTGATTATGTGCAACCGCGGCTTGAAGAACGTGCTGTTTGCAATCGGCTTACTGCTGTTTCTGGGTTGCGACGTCTGCGTCGGGTTCAAACACGGAGCGCTGGTCGGGGTGTACCTCTCCGAAAGAGTGTACAATTTCGTCGTGTATATGATCTGGGTATTCTATCTGCCCTCGCAGGTGCTGATAACCTGCGCGCTTTTAAGAAAAGGGCGGTGTTATAAGGAGCTTATTAATGGATTGCAGGAAAAAGAAAGCGATTAATATAACGCTGACGGTAATATTTATAATTGCGCTGGTGCTGTTTATACTCACCTTCTCGATAGGCTTGCCCATATATTGCAGATTTTTTTACTACATTCAGATTAAAACGCTGAAAATGGAGGAGCATACGGGCTGGTCGTACTCGACAATAAAAGCGGCGTACGACGACGTTTTGAACTATTTGACTCTGCCCAACCGCCCCTTCGGCACGGGCGAGCTTAAATGGACGGAAGAGGAAGCGGCGCACTTTGCCGACTGTAAGGTGCTATTTAATTTAAACCTTGCGGGAATGATTTGTTCGGGTGCGGTAACGCTCGCGCTCGTGCTTTTAAACAAGTTTAAGGTTATAACCTTAATGCGCCCGATGGGGCATCGGGCGTACCTTTTATCGGCAATCGTCGCGCTGGCGCTGCCCCTGATAATAGGCGCGCTTGCGGCGATAAACTTCGATAAGGCTTTCGTAATATTTCACGCAATATTCTTCCCCGGCAAGACCAACTGGACGTTCGACTATGCGACGGAGCAGATTATAAACGTAATGCCGCAGGAATTCTTTATGAACTGCGCGATAATAATAGGCGTAGGGCTGATAGCGTTTTCCGCCGCGCTGATTACCGCCGATTTAGTGCTTTGGCGCAAGGAAAAAAATACCGCAGAAAAAAATGAGAGCGCGGGTTGATTTACCCTCGCGGAAATGATATAATATAGTACACAAATTAAAGAGGAAAACTTATGAAAGAACAGAGTGTTGTAACCGATTTAAGAAGAAAAGTGTTTGCCGAAGTTGCGCGCGTAGCGTACGAAAGCGAGGACATAGCAAGCGACATCGAGGCGATCCCCTACAAGATAACCCCCGACGAAGTGCCCAAGTACCGCGAGAGCATTTACCGTGAAAGGCAGATTGCGGCGGAGCGTGTGCGCCTTGCAATGGGCTTATCCCTGCGCCCCGCAAACAAGCCCGTACATATCACCGAGGGCGTTGCGGGTAGCAACATTGCGGAAAAGTATTACGAACCGCCCCTTATGCAGGTTATTCCCTCGGCGTGCGACAAGTGCCCCGACAACGAGTACGAGGTGACGAATATGTGCCGCAACTGCGTGGCTCATTCGTGCATCAAAAACTGCCCCAAGGGCGCGATTTCGATAGTCGACGGCAAATCGTTTATCGACCAGTCCAAGTGCATAAAGTGCGGTAGATGCAAGGCTTCGTGCCCCTACGACGCAATCAGCCACAAGGTGCGCCCCTGCGCTCAGGCTTGCGGTATCAAGGCAATATCCTCGGACGAATACGGCAGAGCGCACATAGACAACAACATTTGCGTTGCGTGCGGACAGTGTATGTCGGCGTGCCCGTTCGGCGCGATTGCGGATAAATCGCAGTTATTCCAGCTTATACAGGCATTAAAGAAGGGCGACAGAATTATAGCGGCGGTTGCGCCCGCGATTGCGGGACAGTTCGGCGTAAAAGCTACGCTCGGCAAGATTAAGACCGCGCTTATAAAGCTCGGCTTCGACGATATGTACGAGGTGGCGGAGGGCGCCGACCTCGGCTGTATCGCGGAGGCAAACCACTACGTTCACGAGGTTGCGACGGGCAAGCTTCCCTTCCTTTTAACCAGCTGCTGTCCCGCGTGGGCGGTGCTTGCAAAGACGCAGTTCCCCGACTTCGTGCAGGAAGTTTCGCAGGAGCTTACGCCTATGGTAGCAACGGCTCGCAAGATTAAGGAAAAGGACCCCGACGCGCGCGTCGTGTTCATAGGACCGTGCGCGGCGAAAAAGTTAGAGGCGTCGAGAAGAACGCAGAGAAGCTTCGTCGACTTCGTTTTAACATTCGAAGAGCTTGCGGGTATGTTCGCGGCTAAGGATATCAAGGTTGATACGCTCGAAGAAACTGCGCTGAGAATAACGCACACCACTGGCGCGGGCAGAGGCTACGCGGTCGCGGGCGGCGTTGCGGCGGCAATCGAGAGAACGGTCAAGGAATATTATCCCGATATTGAGGTCAAGATTTACCACGCGGAAGGACTTGCCGACTGCAAGAAGATTTTAACGCTTGCAAAGGCGGGCAAAATTCAGGGCTGTCTTATAGAGGGTATGGGTTGCCCGGGCGGCTGCGTTGCGGGCGTGGGCACTATTATCCCGCCCGAAAAGGCTAAGATTTTAGTCGAGCAGTTCTCGAAAAACAGCGCAAACCAAATCCCCGAAGAACAGTGGTTGGAGTACGCGGAAAGACTTACTAAAATGAAGTAATCAAAAGGTTACGTATGCAGACGATAGGCGAAAAGATAAAAAAGCTGCGCAAGCAAAAAGGCGTATCGCAGGAAGAAACGGCGTTCGAGCTGGGCGTAACCCGCCAAACGGTAAGCAAGTGGGAGAGCGGGGCAATGCAGCCCAATGCCGAGAGCATAAGAATGCTCAGCGATTATTTTGCCGTTTCCCCCGTATACTTTTTCGGCGGCGAGCAAGCCGTAGCGGAAACGGAAATAAGTCAGGCCGTGACCGAACCTGCGCACGCGCCCGCGTTCGCGCTTGCACCCGCAAAGGACAAAAAGAGAGCGTTTATAATCTGTCTTTTTCTGCTTATCGTAAGCGTAATCGTATTTACCCTCTTTATGCTTGGCGCCATTGGCTACGGTGTATCCTATTTTACTACGAACAGGGGTTATTATACGGTGATAAATCCCGAGGTAAAACCGATTTTTATCTCTTGCCTCATAGGCAGTATAATTTCGTTCGGAGCAATAACAGGCTTGGTTGTAGCGCTGATAAATTTAAGAAAGTAATTTAAAAAGGCGGCGCAAATGCGCCGCCTTTTTTATAATGCAAATAAGCATTTGCGCCAATGTAAATAAAAGGTGACAGACATTTTTTGCGTTGAAATGCTAAAATTATCGAAGTTTTAATTCAGGAGATATGTAAAATGAAAAAGGCGAAAATTTTATTGGCAACTGCGGCTGTGGCAACCGCAATCACTTGCGCGTTTGGCGTAACCGCCTGCAACAAGGGCGGCAATTCGGGCAGTACCGGCGGTACAGGCGGCGACCATAACAATAGTCAGATAACCGAAATATACGCGCTTTACACCGCAAACGCACAGGCAAACGGCGAAACCGCTTTGACTTACGAAGCTTGGCTCGAAAGCATAAAGGGCGCAACGGGTGCAACGGGCGCGACGGGCAAGTCCGCATACGATATTGCTTTGGAAAACGGCTTCGAAGGGACTGTAACCGAATGGCTCGAAAGCCTTAAAGGCGAAAAGGGTGACAAGGGCGATAAAGGCGACGACGGAGAAAGCGGCAGCATAGGCGTGGACGGCGTTGGCATAGAGGGCGTTTACGAAACTTCCGAAGGGTTAATGGTCAAGTACACCGACGGTTCCGTTAAACCCGTTCAGAACGGCGGCGCAAATAATCCTCTGTTAAACGTAGGCGTAAATAAAG
>CAMWKX010000051.1 GCA_947174955.1 uncultured Clostridia bacterium
TAATTAAAAAGGCGGAGCGCACCACGCCCCGCCTTTTCAATTAGCCAAGATTTATTCAGCCTTGATTGCGCCCGTGGGGCAACCGTCTTCGCAAGCGCCGCAGTCGATGCAAACGTCGGGATCAACGACGTACTTGTCAGCACCCTCGGAAATAGCGCCTACGGGGCAGGTAGCAGCGCATGCGCCGCAGCTTACGCACTCATCGGTAACTACATGTGACATTATGATACTCCTCCATAATTGTATTTAAAACGGACAAAATCCATTTTTGTTCTCATATTATATCACACAAAATCCCCTCTGTAAAGGGGTAAAACCAAATTTTTTTGCGCCGTTTACTCAGTCGGGGGCGTTCCGCCGTTTTGCGGAGCGCTTTGCCCGTTCCGCCTTTTGTCGCCGCGGCGCTTGTTTTTGTTGAACTTTTTCTCGTTCTTTTTCTCGGGCGCGCCGTTATTATTGGTGTTGTTATTGTTGTTTTTACGGTTCTCGCGGTTGTTTTCGCTCCCGCCGCGCGGGTCGCGTTTGCCTTCGCCCTCGTTCCCGCCGCGCGGGTTGCGGTTTTCGCGGTTTTTCTTGTCCCTGTGTTTATTGTTGTTATTATTGTGTTCGCGCTTTTGCTCGTTGCGCTTCTCCTGCGCGGGCTGAGGCTGAACTCTTTCGGGCTGCTCTTCGGGCTTGTCCTCGCTCTCTTCGCCTAATTTTTCGTTGCCCATAACGACGTTGCCGCGCATAAAGCGTATTTCGTCCACGCCGAAATCGTGGTACGACACCGCGTCACCCTGCTCTATTTTAACCTTTACCTGCATTTTGAGCATATTGACGTTGACGACCGTGCCCTTGCCGTTGGGCGTTTCCACCGTGCCGCCGAGCTTGGGCACCTTTTTGCACGCCTCGGAATAGTATTCGTCCTCGTAGGAAAGACAGCACATAAGCCTGCCGCACAGCCCCGAAATTTTGCTCGGGTTGAGCGAGAGCCCCTGATTTTTCGCCATCTTAACCGAAACCTTTTTCGGCTCGGACATACAGCCTATGCAGCAGCACTCCCTGCCGCACGGCGCAAGCCCGCCCGTCAGTTTGATTTCGTCGCGGATATTTATCTGCCTAAGCTCGATACGCATATGAAAAGCGGACGACAAATCTTTGATAAGCTCGCGGAAATCGACGCGGTTTTCGCTCGTGAACGAGAAAACTACCTTACTGCCGTCGAAGGCGAACTCGCAGTCGACAAGCTTCATTTCAAGTCCGCGGGCGGCTATCTTTTCCTTGGCGGTTTCCATCGCCTCGCCCCGCCTTTCCAGGTTGCGCTTAACCTGTTCCTCGTCGCGTTTGGTGGCGATACGCACTACGGGTTTTAAGGGCGCGACTATCTCGCTGTCCTCAACCTCGCTCTCGGGCTGAACGACCGTGGCGTATTCCAGCCCCTTCGCCGTTTCGACTATTACGCCCATACCCTTTTCGTAAACGTCTTTGCCGTTCGGAGCGAAATAGTACGGCTTTCCGCCGTTTTTGAATTTTACACTTACTACCTTAATCATTTTTTAATCACTTATTATTTTTAACAACTCTCAGCAAAAAATCATACAACAGCGAGGAAAAATTCGCGTTGAATTTCAGGTCGGCAAACGCGTCGTTTATGCTTTCGACGGCGTATATTGCCGCTCCTTTGGATATTTTGCCCCTGTAATCCGCTCTTTCCGCGTACGCTTTGACCTCGCCGAAATATACGCGCTGCATCTCGGATAAGAGCTCACTTTTATGCTTGATGTCGCCGTACCTGAACGCCGCCGCGGCCGCCTTTTTTACGCTGTCCGCCGCGCAGATTTCCCTTGCCGCGTCCGCAACCTCTTTATACCAGCCGCCGCCGAGCATATCCTGAGCAACGCCCAAAACGCCGCCGCAAGCCTGCGCCACCTGTGCGTTCAGTTCGTTTTTCCCGCTCCGCTCCAACGCGCCGAAAATTTCAGCGGGAGTGAAAAGCGGCACTTCCAAAAGTTTTACACGCGATTTTACCGTGTCTAAAACGGGTGCAAGCGAGGTTGTGCCCAAAAGAAAATGCACGCCCGCGGGCGGCTCTTCCAGCACCTTTAACAGCTTGTTCTGAAATATGGGCGAGGCGGTCTGGAAGTCGGATATCACGTACAGTTTTTTATCGAACTCCAAAGGCTTCAACGCCGCGGCCGCGACTATTTCCGCCGCCGCGTCCGCCGTAAGTTTTAAAGACGGGCGGGGGTAAACCTTTAAATCGGACAGCCCTTCCGAAAGGATAAGTCTGCCGTTTCTGTCCTCTTTTTCCGCTCCGAAAAATTGCAGGGCAAACAGCTTTAACGCCGCCCGTAAATTTCGCGCATCGGCAAAGTACAGCATATATGCGTGCGAAAGTTTGTCCGCCCGCTTATCTCCGCAGAATATTTGATATGCCGCCGCAGCGCCGATCAGCCGTTCCATTTTACCGATTAAATTATCCCTTTATCTTTTAAAAGCGCGAACACCTTTTCCGACGTTTCCCACTTGGTTCCGCCGCATTCGACGGCGCATATGCGGGGGTATTTGTCCAAAAGCGCCAGGTATCCCCCGTACACCTTCATATGAAATTCCAGTCCCTGCTTTTCCATACGGTCGTTTAAATCCGCGCCGTGCTTTCTTTCGAACGCCTTGTCGGGCGAAATGTTTAAAAATACCGTCAGATCGGGCGGGTAATCTTTTAGCGCCGCCGAGTTAATCTCTTCTACGTACTTCTCGCCCAAGCCCCTCGCCGCGCCCTGATAGGCAAGCGAAGAGTCAACGTACCTGTCGCACACGACAAGCTTGCCCGCAGCCAAAGCGGGTTCGACGATTTCCTTTAAGTGCTGTATGCGCGCCGCCGCGTATAAAAGCGCCTCGCACTCGTCGCACATTTTGTCGTTGCCGCCGTCTAAAATTATCTTGCGAATCTGCTCGGCAACGTCGCTGCCGCCCGGCTCGCGCGTGACGATAAAGTCGACGCCAAGCGCCGTCAGCTTTTCGGAAAGCAGGCGTATCTGCGTGCTCTTGCCAGAGCCTTCGCACCCTTCGAAGGTTATAAATTTGCCCCTCATCTCTTTACCACTTTAATCTTGCCGTCGACTATGCCGAACGTATCGTTTGCCTTTAAAAGCACGTCGACCGCCTGTTGCGAAATCATTTCGCCCGCGATAACCACGGGAAGGCAGGGCGGCGTTACGCCCGCGTTGTCGGCGCACATCTTGCCCACCGACTGCTTTAAGGGCACCCACTCCGTCTTCTGACGGTACGCGTACAGAAAGCTGTACGTTCTGTCCGCCGCGGGTACGGTAGGCACGTCCTTGTACGTGTTCTGCAACTTTTTCTGGGCGCATACCCATAAAAGCGTATTTTTAAGCTCGTTGATATGGAAGGGCTCCACCGACGGCGAGAGATAGAAAAGTATGTATCTTCCGTCGTTAAACTCGGGATATATGCCCTTCTTTTTGAAAATTTCCTCCGCAAGGTAGGGCGATATGCCCATCGGCTTGAAGTCCACCGCGAACTTCGTCCAGTCCTGCGAGGGGTATAAAGTTATTCCTTCCAAACCCGCTTTCAGTTCGTTTACCGCATTGAGAGCACGGTTGAGGTATTTGGGATTGTTGATAAAGTATTTTACGCCGTACTCCACGCTCGCCATAACGGGGAAGCTGGGCGACGTTGTGCGGAATATCGACATACCCTCTTCCGCGCGGGCAAACAGCTTTTTGTTGTTTACGCAGACGATTGCGCCCTGCGTTAAGACGGGCAGGCTTTTGTGAACGCCGTCCACCCACATATCCGCGTATACGCCAGCATAGCCCTCTTTGCCCTCGCTCAGCACAAGGTGCGAGCCGTGCGCGCCGTCGACAAACAACAGCCTTTCGTACTTTTTCAGAATTTCCGCGTATTTTTCAAGCGGAGCAATATTGCCGTAGTAGTCGGGCGAGGTGATTATCATACCCGAAATATTCACGTCGTTGACAATCAGCGTTTCGATAAGCTCGGCGGGCGGGGGCGTTAAAACGCCGTTTTCTTCCGCACCCTGCACGATAACCGGCTCGATATTCAGAAGGCGGCACGCGTTGAAAACGCTCTTGTGCGAGTTGCGCGGCACGATAATCTTGTTGCCGTACGCCGCCGCGACGAACAGCATTGCCATAACGCCCGACGACGAACCGTCGGTGGTTATGTACGCCTTTTGCGCGCCTAAAATTTCGGCGATATCCTCCTGCGCCCTTTTGATTGCGCCCTTGGGACAGCTCAAATCGTCGGTTATGTCCAGCTCGGTCAGATCGATTGACGCGACGGGAAAGTGCGACTTGAACTCGCCGAGGTTTTTATGCCCCGGCATATGCAGACGGTTTTTGTCCTTGCCCTTGAACTTATTGAGTTGTGTTAATATTTCGTACTTATATGCCATAATTATTTCTTGGGTTTCATTGTGGGGAATAAGATAACGTCGCGGATTGTCGAACTATCCGTTAAAAGCATTACAAGTCGGTCAACGCCCATACCGAGGCCGCCCGTGGGGGGCAGACCGTATTCCAAAGCGGTTACGAAATCCTCGTCCACCTGAGCGTTGCAGCCCGGCTCGGACGCCCTCTTCTCCGCAACCTGCTTGACAAAACGCTGCTTCTGGTCGATGGGGTCGTTGAGCTCGGAGAACGCGTTGCCGAACTCGTGAGCGCAGATAAAGTACTCGAACCTCTCCGTGAACGCGGGGTCGGTCGGCTTGCGCTTTGCAAGCGGCGAATTTTCCACGGGATAATCGTAGATTATCGTCGGCTGAATGAGCTTGCTTTCGACGAACTCGTCGAACAGCGCGATTAAAATGTGACCCTTGGTCGCCTTGTCGCCCTCGGGCACTTCGCAGTGCAGTTCCTTTGCAGCGGCGCGCGCGCTTTCGTCGTCCGCCCACGTGTCGTAGTCCGCGCCGCAGTATTTTTTGACCGCTTCCTTCATCGTAAGGCGCGTCCACTTTGCGCCCATATCGATAGGCGTGCCCTGGTAGCTTATCTGCGTGGTGCCGCAAACGTTCTGCGTAACCGTTTTATACAAATCCTCAATGTGGTCCATCATACCGAAATAATCGGTGTACGCTTGATACATTTCTATCGTGGTGAACTCGGGGTTGTGGAAGGCGTCCATACCCTCGTTGCGGAAAATTCTTCCGACTTCGTACACTCTTTCGAGACCGCCGACAATCAGACGCTTTAAATAAAGCTCGGTTTCGATACGAAGGTACATATCGATGTCGAGAGCGTTGTGGTGCGTCTTGAAAGGTCTTGCCGCCGCACCTATTTCCAGCGTGGTCAGAACGGGCGTATCCACTTCGAGATAGCCCATATTGTCAAGGTATGCGCGGATTTCCTTCAATATTTTCGAGCGCGAAACGAAAGTCTTTTTGACTTCGGGGTTGACTATAAGGTCAAGGTCGCGCTGACGGTATCTTATGTCCGCATTGGTTAAGCCGTGCTGCTTTTCGGGCAGGGGCAAGAGCGCCTTGGACAGCATTTCGATATGCGTGCAGTGCACGGAAATTTCGCCCGTCTGCGTCTTGAACACAAAGCCCTTTACGCCGACGATATCGCCGATGTCGTAGTCCTTTTTGAACGAGGCGTAATTCTCCTCGCCGACGTCGTCGCGGCGGACGTAAATCTGAATTAAGCCCTCGCGGTCGGAGATGTGAGAAAAGCTCGCCTTGCCCATTATGCGGCGGCTCATTAATCTTCCCGCAATGGAAACTTCCTTGCCCTCTAACGCCTCGAACCCGTCTTTTACGGACTGCGAATTTGCCGTCACGTCGTACTTGGTCTTTTCGTAGGGGTTGTTGCCCTCGGCGGTCAGCTTTGCAAGCTTTTCGCGGCGTATCTGCGCCTGTTCGATAAGTTGCGCCTGCTCCTCTTCCTCGGTGAGCGGCGCGTTGTTCTGATTGTTCTGCATTTTACTTAATGTCCTTAATCTTCAACTTGTAAGTGCTGCCGTCGGGGCAAAGAACCGTAACGACGTCGCCCTTCTTGTGCTTCATCAAAGCCGCGCCCACGGGCGATTCGGACGAAATCTTGTTGTTCATAACGTCCACGTCGGTAACGGAGGTTATCGTGTAAACCTCGTCGCCGCCCATATCCTCGTCGTAAACGGTTACGACGGAATCGAGGTGAACGTAGGAATTATCGGTAATCTCTTCCTGAATAACGGCGTTTTTAATCTGGTATTCGAGTTCGGCGATTTTGCCCTCGTTGGAGCGCTGTTCCTCGCGCGCCGCGTCGTACTCGGCGTTTTCGGAAAGGTCGCCGTGCGAACGCGCCTCGGCAATTCTCTCGATAATTTCGGGACGCTTAACCTTTACAAGGTTGTCAAGCTCGGCTACGAGCGCGTCGTAATTTTTCTTGGTCATTACATATTGCTGATCAGACATAAAATACCTCTTTTTAAGTTCTTTTATTAAAATACGCGCTCCCGCACGGAACGCGTACATTATTATATAGTATTTTCCACCGTTTGTCAATAAAATGTCATTTCAGAGATTTAACAAACGCGGATATTCTTGCAATCGCCTCGGACAGATTTTCCTGCGAGGTCGCGTACGAACAGCGCACGTGCATCTTGCCCGCGTCGCCGAACGCCGAACCAGGAACGACGGCAACCTTCTGTTCGCGCAGAAGACGGTTGGCAAACTCCTCGCCGTCCAGCCCCGTGACCTCAATCGAGGGGAACACGTAGAACGCGCCGCGCGGCTGAAAACATTTGAGCCCCAAGGAGTTGAACGCGTTTACCATAAACCTGCCGCGGCGGGCGTATTCGGCGCGCATTTCCTCCACGACCGAAAAGCCGTCGGCAAAGCCCTCGGAGAGCGCCGCAACGGCGGCGTGCTGGGAAACGCGCGGAGCGCACATAATGCCGTACTGGTGAATTTTGAATATCGCCTCGTCGATTTCCTTGGGCGCGCAGACGAAGCCTATTCGCCAGCCCGTCATTGCAAAAGCCTTGGAAAAACCGCTTATAATGACCGTTCGCCCGCACATATTGCCCAACGAAGCAATCGAAACGTGCTTGCCCACGTACGTAAGTTCAGCGTAAATTTCGTCCGAAATTACCAGTAAATCGTGCTTTTCGACTACGGGTATTATCGCTTCAAGCTGCTCTTTGGTCATAATCGCGCCCGTGGGATTGTTGGGGTATGCGAGTATCAGCGCCTTGGTTTTGGGGGTGATTGCCGCCTCTAACTTTTCGGGCGTCAAGATAAAGTCGTTGTCCGCCGTGCACTGTACTCCAACGGGTGTGCCGCCCGCCAGAACGACCGTGGGCGCGTAGGAAACGTAGCAGGGTTCGGGCACCAAAATCTCGTCGCCGATATCGCAGATTGCGCGCAGGGTAAGGTCTATTGCCTCGCTTGCGCCCACCGTCACAAGGGTGTGCGCGGGATCGCAAACCACGTTAAACCGCTCCTTCATATAGCGGCAGATATTTTCGCGCAGTTCGGGAAGTCCGCGGTTGCCCGTGTATTGCGTCAATCCGCGCTTAATCGAGCGCACCGCCGCGTCGCGTATGTACCAGGGCGTGACGAAATCGGGCTCGCCCACGCCGAGAGAAATCGCACCCTCCATAGTCTGCACTATATCGAAAAATTTTCTTATACCGCTCGGCTTTAAGCTTGCCGCGCGTTCGTTTACAAAGTTTCTCATATACTACGGCTGAACGGACAAACGCCCCTCTTCGGATTTTTTCATAAGTGCGCCCTCGACCTTATACTTCTTTAAAATGAAGTGGGTTGCCGTCGAAAGCACGGTGTCGTAGGTTGAAATGCGCTCGGAAACGAAGCGCGAAACGCTCTTTAAAGACTTGCCCTCGACGATGACCGCCAAGTCGTAGCCGCCGCTCATAAGGTAGAGGTTTTTGACCTCTTCGTG
>CAMWKX010000052.1 GCA_947174955.1 uncultured Clostridia bacterium
CGCAGCCCTTGTAGTCGTTGATTTCGGGAATGAGCGTATAGCCCTTGCAATACTGATATTTGTATACCGGTTTATTGTCGTAGGTAAGATTGCCGTTCCTGTCGATAGTAATCTTATTTTTACTTACTACCAATTTTTGCGCGTCCTCAACAATATAATATTTTTCGTCAAACGTGTACGAATCACCAAATTCGTCTGTATAAGTATAAATCGTCGTTTGATTGTTATCGTCTTGAGAAAGCTTTAATTGCTTATTTAAAGACAGTCGCCAACCTTCGCCATAATTCCCCTCGACGTTGCCCGACTTGTGTATATGCGCTATATTTAAAGGTAATGCCGAATCTTCGAGAATGAATGAAGACAATTCAGTATTAAAAGTACCCCGATTTAAGTCAAGGAAACCGTTCACTTTATCACAAAGCGCGAATTCTTTGTAATTATATTTTTCTTTATCTTTTCTGGAGCCGTCGAATATAACCGTAACATCCATTGCAGCCGTTCTGCCTCTGTAAAAAATGACGGCGCTATTGCCTTGCATTTCCGCACTGAAAAATTCGGGATTAGTGACTGTTTCTTTTACTCCGTCGGCATAGGTTGCCTCGATTACTATACCCGTTTTATCAAAACTCTCGTCAGATGAATAGACGGCTTTTTCAATCGGCGCCTTTATCTTTATACTTTCAGGCGCTTCAATTTCATAATTAATTGCGAAATCGGTGAAAAAGCTTTCGGCACCGAAATCTTCATCGACGATTATTTTAAACCTGACACTTCCCGTAGCTTTATAAATTTGATGTAAATCCACGGGATAGACAAGAACGCCTCTCTCATCCATAAAAGGGAAGCCCGTATAGATATATTCTCCCGTATCAATAGAATAAATATCAAAGCTTTCGTGATGCGAAATCGTTCGCCCGGGAAGAAGCAGATTATATTGGATAACCTTTTCTTCGCTTATTCCCTGGGAATTCAGCAATGCAACGTAGTCTATTTCACCGCATAGAGGTTTTTCGAAGTCCAATCCAATGCCTTCATTATCATAACTTCCGTCGTCCAATATATTGCCGATTACAATAAACTGCTCTTCTGCTGACGATATTTTAAATGTTTTGTTATAAGTTCCCGCCTCCGGACTCGTCACTTCACCGGTATCTTCTTCGGAAACATTACCTGAATTGTTCTCTTTTTCCAGGTTCAAAGACCTGACTTTTAATTTTGCAATAAATTTTTGTATGTCTTTCTTTTCCATTTTTAATTTCCCCTTGTCTTATTTACATTTACTTGTTTTGTAAGTTTTATCAGTTCTTCGATTTTTTTGATAACCGCATCCGAATCAAAGTTTATACCGTTTTCTAATGTGAACTGATTTAATTTAGTCAGTACAAATTCCCTCTTTTCTTCACCGCTGTAATGCTTATAATTTTCGGCTATCTCCATAAGCGGAAGAATGGCTTCTATTATTGCATTATCATTTTCTGCCAGCTTTTTTGTGCGCAAGCTTTTTATAAATTTAACAATAAAAATCAGACACGTGACAAAAAGGCTGAGGGATGTGCCGATCAGTGACAAAATTACTTCAAGATTTTCCATTTTTCTATAAAATCTTCTTCTCCTTTTTAAATTTTTACATATTTTGCGCAAACATATGTTTGCTTATATCTTAAACTAATAATATGACAATAATTAGCATATTTAAAAAATTTTTTCTAATTTATTGTTTAAAAAAGATGTAACAAAAACAATTTTAACGCCGCGACTTATAAAAAGTCGCGGCGTTATTAAATATGGTTATTATTTTACTTTATAAATTATTTATTTTTTAGGCTTAGTAGTACTCGTTTTCGATTTAGCAGTATCTTCTTTCGGTTTTACAGTGCTTACTTTCGGATTGGTAGTACTTACTTTCGAAACAGGAGTGATTGCTTTCGGTTTAATAGGATTCACTTTCGGAGTAGCAGTACTTTCCTTCGGAGTAGTAGCATTTGCCTTCGGAGTAGTAGCATTTGCCTTCGGCGCAGTAGTACTTGCTTTCGTAGCAGTAGTGCTTTCCTTCGGCGCAGCAGTACTTGCTTTCGGCGCAGCAGTGCTTGCTTTCGGAGCAGTAGTACTTGCCTTCGGCGCAGTTGTACTTGCCTTCGGCTCAGTAGTACTTGCCTTCGGCGCAGTTGCACTTGCCTTCGGCTCAGTAGTACTTACTTTCGGCTCTGTCGTTTTTGCTTTCGAAGCAGTATTAGTTGCCTTCGGCTTGCTGACTTTATCCGTACTATTCTTGTCACCGATTACTATTATTTTGCGTTTATATAACACAAAAACAGTTGCCGCAGCGCCTAATACCAACACGATAACGATTGCAACCACTGCAATCACCACACCGGTATTTGATTTACGGGGAGCTCCCGTTCCGCCCTGATCCGAAGCGCCGAATTTTTCCAATGCTTCGGCTTCGCCGATTATTTCGCCTAAGCCCACAAATGCGTTTCCGCTCGGCGTTACTTCGGATAAGCTCGGCATAGCCGTACCGTTGGGGTCTTTGGTTTTAGTTGTATCCTCATAGAGATTTACCATCGATACCGTTGTAAACACACCGTCGAGCTGGTTTGTTTCGTACAGTTCGGTCAGCTCTAATTTTACGTACTGTCCGTAAACGCTTACGCTGTTTCCCTCTTTATCTTCAAAGTGGACGGCATTCAAATCTTCTACGTTCACTAAATTTTCGCGCTTCCCCGCTTCCTTCCAGTTCTCGCCGTCTTCGCTTACGTAAACCGTTACCGTCTTTGCGAAGATACTGAATGCCGTGTTATATTGAATCTGTGAGAACTCCAAACCCGAAATCCATCTGGGAGCGTCTAATTTAATGGTTAAAAACGGCGTTACTCTCGGTATGGACACAGCCGGATTGCCTTTCGTAGACAATTTAATGTTTATCGAATAGTCTGTATGCCAGTACGTTTTGGCGTTACCGTCGATAGCGTTTACGGCGTAATTCGGTCTCTTTGCGTCCTGCGATTCGGTAGAAAAACCTACCATCGATAAATAGTTTATGCTTATATATTTTCTTTCGGGGGTATTGTTGTCGGCGGTAAAAGTATATATCCTGCTTTCGCTTGCCGGCTTTTTGTCGATACCTTTTAATCTGACTTCTATTGCTTTATTGCCAGAGCAGTCGGGAGACGCCGTATCGTAAGATACCCAACCCGTAGTAGGTGTATAATTACCCTCGGTGTCAGTGCTGCAATATCTCCACTCATACGTGCCGTCAACGCCGATTACTCTGTTTTCCCAGTCGTTGGCGTACAGAGTGTCGGGCATAGTAGGCCTTGCCGCCACGTCTATTCTATACGCGTTATCGCGGGAAGCGCCTTGGATATAAACGTAAATGTCGTTATCCGTCGAAATAGAGTTTAAATCTTTTTCGGGTAATTGATAGGCGTGTGAGTCGCCTTCGTTAAACGTAACTTCCTGCCAGGTTTTTTTGCCGTCTATGCTATAGTACCAAGTGAAAGTGCCGTCCTTATATGCATCCGACCACACAATGCAGCCTGCATTGTCGCCGTCGAACGAGAAGTCCGCAACCGCCGTATCCGTCACTCCCAAGATGAGATTTACTTTTGACTTTGCCGCAGAGCTTCCCGAAGTTTTTGCCTTGTTTAACGCTTCGAGTTCGATAGTTTTTAACTGCGAAGTAAATACGGGGTCTGAAAGTTTTGCATCGCTTATATGCGGGGTCTTTGCGTCCGGCGTCATCTGCTTGAATAAGCAGTTCATAGCCATCGGATGGTTCCACAGCGCATTGCCGATCCGACTTGCCACGTCACCGAACTGGGCGGGAGTTTTGTTGTTCGCGTTTGCCTTATACGTCTGAACGAGTCCGTACCACGCGTCGAGATTTTTCACTTGCGCGGTTAAAGCCTTTTCATACAGCTTCTCTTGTCTGTCCAAATCGCCCTGATATACTTTTGCCAGCCAGCAATACTCTTCGGCTTTCACGAAATTATCGTAATCGTTTAAACACTCCTGGGCAAGATGGAAGAAAACGACGGTACCGCCGCCGCCGGCATTTCTGTGCCAGGTCTCGTTGCCCCAGCCAAGCAAATGCCTCTCGTTTTTGGTCGCCGCTACCCAGCCGCCTACGTCGTTATCTATCTTCCAGTTACCGTTGCCGTTGGCGTCTTTGCTGTAATACAGTATTGCCGCGTGTCCGGGCTGACCGATTACGTTTACGGGAATACCTCTTGCGCCTCTTATATTGCAGCCGCTCTTTGAAATACCGCCGCACACGGAACCCGTTTTGAACTTATTGTTAAAGTTCATCCAGACCTTTTGCAGCTTAGGTATTCCGTCTACTTTTCTGGAAACGGTCATTATGTAAGGCTCTTCGCCTTCTCCCGCGGGAACTTCATATTTGGTATCCCACAGTCCGACCCTTTGCTTACCGCCTACCGTGATGATTTTATCTTCGTCAACTTTAATGTCGTCCCTGTAATCTACGGCAAACAGTTCGTTGAAATATTCGTAGTTTGCATCATCGTAGAATACCGGATTGTTATAGTTGGGGTCGGTATATCTTACGTAGGAGTGCGGAGTATGTAAATTTCCGGCGTTTTTGGGAGCAGCGTTAATTCTCGTCTGAACATAATCGTTAAGCCATATTATAGACTCGTCGTCGATAATGTTGCTCATTATCCAACGCATTTCTTCGACTTTGAGGCTTCCGAACAAGGACTCCGTTTCGTAAGACGGCGTTGCAACAAATCTCCCCGTATTATACAAATATTTGTAGATTGCGTATCTTCTGTTGGGCTTGGACTGATTTTGTACGTATCCGCTTTGCAAATAAGAACCGATGGGGCCGTCGTGGGTCAACGCAACCGAGAACATCATCGTTCTGTACAGTTCGCCGTAAGTCCTGTTCGGCATAAACTTATTATTTAATTTGCGATTATCAGTTAAGTCTTTTTTGTAGCTTTTATACAGCTTTGACAAAACGTTCAAAGAGTTATAGTAATTGCCTTTAAAGGGTGCGCCGCCCGCCATAAACTCTCTTAAAGCGTCTAAATCCTTAAAAAGCCAGTCGTTGAGCATTGCTTTATTTTCGGCGCTTTCGTCCGTAAACCTCTTTAAAGCATACTGTCCTACTCTTCTTACGAATTCTCTCTGTAAGACAAGCAGCTCCAAGTCCTTGTCGGCAAACAGATTGGCTTGCTTATCTCCTAAATTGGCTTTGTCGACTTTGGCTTTTATTTCCTTGTCGTATGCGGCGAGCGACTTACCGCCTGCACTGCTCTCCTCCGAAGTAGTCGTCAATTTAGCGTCTGCCCATACTGCCCAGTCCGCCGTGTTATTGCCGTTGTTGTCGGCATATAATCTTATCCATTTAACGTTGGTCACGTCCAGCGAAAAATGTATGAAGTTCTGATTAGGCCCTACTAATTGTCGTCCATCACTATCCGTCGCTACCGACGTATCGCTCGCCGGAGCCGTATCCCAGTTCGTGCCGTCCGCCGAAGTCTGAACGTAGACAAGTACACCGTTCGATTGTGTCGCGGTGGAAACGAGTCCCGCGTACGCCGAAAAATACTTATACTCGCCGCTGAACTCGCTTATGTTGAATACCACGTAAGAGGGAGCGTGTGCGTATATACCATAAGTAAAATTATACCACGCGTTTTCAATCTTGGCTTGCATAACGCCGCCGGGTATTTTTGACACGTTTTCCGGTGCCATAAACAACCTGGAATTGCCGAGCGACGTTGATTTCTTCGAATCGTGTGTTATACGTGACGTGTCGGATAAATACAATACCGTATCGTCGGTTGAAGCTTCTGCGGCAAATACCTTCATAATATTTGCGCACGCATAACCGAAAAATATAATCGCGCATAATAATAAACTTGCCAAAATTACGATTGCCCGATTTATTTTTTTCTTTACCATAAATAAACTCCTCTCAAAAACAGACCAAAATAATAGATTATATTATATATTATATCACAGCAATAACAAAATGTAAATAAATTATTATCATTCGTTTAACTTCAGTCCGAAATTGCAGAGAAACAATAAAGCCGCAGTTTTTTAAAACTGCGGCTCTTTTATTTTATAAATAATTTCACACCAAACTCGTTTTGTTGAGTATCACGTTGCTTACCGCACCGAGGCCTACGGCGAATAACGCTCCGCCCGCAAGCGTCATAATGACGTGTATGAAGTTAGCGTTGAGCGGCGTCATCATAGGTATCATCATAAACATAAACGCACCGACGCCCATCGCAAGCAAAATCGAAAGCCAGATGCGCTGTTTTGCGATAACCGCAAACGTCAAGAATATCGCAACGAACACCGCAACAAGGAATATCTTTGCAAACATACAAGCCACGATTCCGCCTGCATTGAATCCATCCATCGTGAACGGAAGTCCCGCAATCGCACCGCCCAGCATAGCGCCGACAAAATACGCAAGTATCATAATCGCGCCGCCGACAAAGCATACGAGCGTTTTAGAGACAACGTAGTCAACCTTTTTCGAGCGGACGGTAAACAGGTTCTTTGCGTAGCCGCTGCGGAAGTCTTCGGCGGTGAATACGCATACGAGTACGGCAATCAGAAAATACATCAGATTCATATTGCACATAGTCGTCAGATCCATTGCCATAGCCGAGCTTTCGCCCCCGCCGACGGAACTTATCGCCTGCCAGACGTTAGTAAACATTTCCGCCGCTTCCTCTCCCGTCGCCGGGTCCGCCTGCCCGCCCATAAAAGACGTCATTACCAGAATGAGTACGGGCATTGCAAGACTTACTCCCGCCATTATGTAAATAAACGGCATCGTGAACATTCTCTTGAAGTCCACTTTGAGCATAGTTTTCAGCCTCTGCATAAAAGTCGTTTTTTCAAACTTCGCTTCCATTTATCTGCCCTCCTTCATCAGGTCGATATAGTATTCTTCCAAACCGATTTTGTTGGTCTTGATTTCCGTAACCACGATGCCGTTCCGATAGAGATAATTCACCACTTCTTCGGCGTTAACCCCGTCATATATGCGGACGAACTCGTTTTCGTCCGTTTCCACGCGGGAATATTTGCCTTCGAGAACAGCTTTCGCCGCCGCCGTATCTTTTGCTTTAAGAGCAACGTAGGTAGGACAATTCGCATTGAGTTCCTCGGCGGTCATTTCGGCTATCATCTTGCCGCCGCGCACAATTCCGTAGTGTGTTGCAATCTTTTCGAGCTCGCCCAGAATATGAGACGAAATGACAACCGTACAGTTATAGTTTTTCGTAACGTCCGTCAGCACTTCGCGCATAATACGCATACCGTCCGCGTCAAGTCCGTTAATAGGCTCGTCTAAAATCAGCAGCGTGGGATTGCCGAGAAGCGCAAACGCGATACCGATTCGCTGTTTCATACCCAGCGAACAGTTCTTGAATTTGTTGCTTGCCGAGCCTTCCATATGCACGACTCTCAGCACCTTTCGCACTTCTTCTTCGGCGTTCTTTATACCCAGATTAGCCGCTTGCAGCATCATATTGTTCCATACGCTGTAATTGGGAAAACAGCCCGGCTGTTCGATAAGCACGCCGATTTTCGCTCTGACGTCGGAGTCCTTGTAATCCCTCCCGAACAGCTTTACTTCGCCGCCGCTCGGCAGGATCAGTCCGCAAATAATCTTTTCCGTCGTGGATTTGCCGGAACCGTTCTCGCCGATAAAGCCGTAAATTGCGCCCTGCGGAACGGTCATATTCAAGCCGTTCAGCGCTTGCTTCTGACCGAAGTTTTTTGTAAGATTTCTTATTTCTATTGCGTTCATTT
>CAMWKX010000053.1 GCA_947174955.1 uncultured Clostridia bacterium
GATATGGCGGAGGTCATTGCCAAGGCGGGCGCGGCGGTCTGCATTATGCACAACGCCTCGCAAAATCTGCAAGGCGATATCTTTCCGCAGATTAAAGAATTTTTACAAAACTCGGTCAGCGTCGCGCTTGCGGCGGGCATCGATAAGGATAAAATCTGTCTCGACGGCGGCATAGGTTTCGCTAAGGATAAAGAACAAAATTGGCAGCTTTTAAACGGCTACGAACGGTTGCACGAACTCGGTTACCCGTTGCTTTTGGGGGCAAGCCGCAAATCTATGTTCGGCGGAAACGTTGAAGACAGACTGCCCGAAACGCTCGAAAGCACCCGCCTTGCGGTGAGGAAAAAAGTGTTGTTCGTGCGGGTGCACGATGTCGCCGAAAACGTGCGGGCGATTAAGGAGGAGTATGAGCGCAATAACGGTTAGGGGCTTAAAGGTCACGGCGCGCCACGGCGTACTGCCCGAGGAAAAAAGCAATCCGCAGCCCTTCGTTTTCGATATAAATATGGACTGCGACCTATACGCCGCCGCAGCTGGCGACGACCTTTTGAAAACCGTCAATTACGCGGAAGTCTGCCAAACGGTCACGGATTTCTGTATCTCGAACACGTTCGACTTAATCGAAACGCTCGCGTATAAAACGGCGTTTCTGCTCGCGGAAAAATACGCGCTTATAAAGGCGGTCGAAGTCACCGTTCACAAACCGCAGGCTCCGGTTGGGCTGCCGTTCGACGATATTTCCGTAACCGCGAGAGTGGAGAGAAATACAGTGATTTTGTCCCTCGGTTCGAGCGAGGGCGACAAAAAAGCAACCCTCGACGGCGCGATCGCGGAGCTTGATAAACTGCGCGGAGTAACCGTCTTAAAGTTGTCCGATTATATCGAAACCGCACCCTACGGAGGCGCGGCTGAAAACGACTTTTTAAACTGCGCTCTCTCTGCGGAATGCCTTTTGCCGCCCCGCGAACTTTTAAATAAAATTCACGAAATAGAAGCGGAGTTCGGGCGCGTCCGTAAAACGCGCTGGGGCGACCGCACTCTCGATATAGACATAGTTTTTTTCGGTAATAAAATCATAGCGGAAGAGGGGCTTTGCGTGCCTCATCCCGACTATAAAAACCGCACCTTCGTTTTAACTCCTTTAAAGCAAATCGTCCCCGACTTCGTCTGTCCATTATTTCACAAACGCATAGCCGATATGTAACATTGTAAAGACTATTGTTGTTCGTTATTTTTCGCACTATTTTTTGTGCAAGTTGCACAATCTTTTCCGTAATGTATATACAAAACTGACTTCGGGTGCTATAATTTCGCATAGTGGAAAGAATATTTTTCCGCGCGGGTCTGCACTGAAAAACCCGCTATTTAAATGTAATTTTACCGTGGTTCGGGTCGTTTAAAAGCGGCTTGAAAGGAGTGATATATTTTGGAAAAGATAGGCATTATCGACCTCGGGTCGAATTCGGCAAGGCTTGTAATCGTCAACCTGTTCGAGGACGGGTATTTTATGGTGGTCGACGAGCTTAAAGAGAGCGTGCGTTTGGGACAGGATATGGAGCGCGACGGCTTCTTAAAGCCCCAACGCGTTGCCGAAACGATAAAAACTCTGCGTATGTTCAAGCGCCTTTGCGACGTCAGCGGCGTAACCCGCATTATCGGCGTTGCGACGGAGGCGGTGCGCAGGGCTAAAAACCAACGGTCGTTTTTAGACGAGATACAGACGAGCTGCGGCATAAAGCTGCGCGTGCTTTCCGCCGAGGAAGAGGCGGTTTTGGTTTACCGCGGCGTTATAAATACTATGGATATACCCAAGGGCGTAATCCTGGAAATCGGCGGCGGCTGCACAAAGATAATATACTATAACCGCAGAAATATGCTGCGCTTTGCAACCATACCTTACGGCGCGGTAACGCTTACGGATATGTTTGCTTCGGAGGGTTTAAAGCCCGAAGAGCAGGCGGCGAAAATAGAGGAGTTCTTCCTTGAAAAGCTCAACGAGCTTGACTGGCTGGGCGAGATAGACCCCGACGCGCAGATGATAGGCGTGGGCGGCTCTTTCCGCAACCTTTTCAAAATAAACAAAATGGTGCACAAGTATCCTTTGGATATCGTGCATAACTTCAATATGGACGCCGAGGCTTTCTATCCCGTTTACGATATGATAAAGGTTTTGGACCTCGACAAGAAAAAGAAGATAAAGGGCTTGTCGGCGGAGCGTGCGGACATTCTTCCCGCCGCGCTTGCCATCATCAAGACCTTTATTACTAGGCTCAATTTCGAAAGCTTCACCTTCTCGGGTTCGGGCTTGCGCGAGGGTATAATGTTCAACCAGGCGTTGCCCTCGACAATCGACAAGCCTATTCTGGACGTGATGAACTACTCGCTTACCAGACTCGTCAAGTACTACGACTGCGACGAAAAGCACGTTGAACACGTCGTCAATTTAAGCGTTCAGCTCTTCAAGCAGCTGCGCGTATTGCACAAATTCCCCAGGCAGTATCTCAAAGTTTTAAAGGTGGCGGCAATGCTGCACGACTGCGGTATGCGCATCAAATTCTACAATCACCAGCGTCACAGCTGTTATATGATTTTAAATTCGACGCTGTACGGCGTGACCCACAGGGAGATAGTACTCGCCGCGTTCACGGCTTGCTGTCACAAGAAGGAAGATATCAACCCCTACGACTGGAACCGCTTCCGCGACATTTTGCAGGAGGACGATATCGAAATCGTCAAGCGCCTCGGCGTAATGCTGAGAATAGCGGAGAGCCTGGACAGAAGCGACGCGGGAGTAGTCAAGGGAATAAACTGTGATATTCTCGGCGACTCGGTTATTATGAAGACGGAAGTCGACGGCGACGCATCGCTCGAAATCCGCGACGCACTCGCGGCGAGCGCGGAGTTTAAAAAGGCGTTCAGAAAGAATTTGGAAATATTATAAAAAAGTGCCGCGTATAAAGCGGCATTTTTTACAGAGATATGAAAATTATTTTGGCAAGTGCGTCGCCTCGGCGCAAAGAGCTGCTTAAAGAGATTGTAAAAGATTTCGAAATAATACCCGCCGTAGGCGAGGAAAAAGCGGATATGACATTGCCGCCCGAGCAAATCGTGTGCACGCTCGCAGAGCATAAATGCGGCGAGGTGTTTGAAAAATATCCCGACTGCATTGTAATCGGCTACGACACAATCGTATATTTCAACGGCAAAGTGCTGGGAAAGCCGAAGACGAAAGCGGAGGCGGTGCTAACTTTAAGGGAGCTTTCGGGCAATACCCACAGCGTGTATACGGGAGTGTGCGTGCGGTCGGCGGATAAATTGCTGACGGAATACGAAAGGACGGAAGTTACGTTCAACGGGCTTTCGGACGAATTTATAAAAAATTACGTGGACGGCGGCTCGCCTATGGATAAAGCGGGTTGTTACGGCATACAGGACGGCGGCGTTGTAGAAAGCTATGACGGCAGTTACACCAACGTCGTTGGGTTGCCCGTAGAGCTCGTCCGGAAAATGATAGAAGAAGTACTGAGATGAAAAGGCTTGTAATAGACGTAGGGTCGTGGATAACTAAAATAAGTATATTGGGTTGCGGCGTCGTGCTTTCGGAGGCGACGTGCGTTGCGTTGCAGAGCGAAACGGACGGCAGCGTTACCATCAAAGCGTTCGGCGATACCGCCCGCGCGCTTTCGGGCAAGGCGGCTAAAAATACGCGCATCGTCAATCCCGTGTGCGAGGGCGAAATAGTTCAGCCCGCGCTTTTAACCGAACTTTTAAAATATTTTCTCGAAAAGGTAGAGATACCTCAGCGCAAGGCAAAGCACGCGGAAGTGATGTTTATAGTGCCCTGCAGCGCGGGTAAAAAACTCAGAAAGACCTACCTTAAAATCGCCGAAGACTGCGGCATAGGCAGAACGTATTTCACACGCACGCCGTTTGCGGCGGTGCTCGGGCACAACGTAGTGCTGTCAAGGACGTCGCCCGTATTCTGCGTGGACGTGGGTTACGGCAAGACGGACATATCTGTGTTTTCGCTCGACGGCATAATCGCGGGCTTTACGGCAAATCTCGGCGGCGGCAATATCGACGTGCACGTTATAGATTTGCTTGACGAGCAGTTCGGAATAAAGGTGGGAGCGCTCACTGCGGAGAAGCTTAAAAACGTCGTGGGCAGTCTTTACGAGGACGACAACAAGATAATGGCGGTAATCGGGCGTTCCGAAAGGGGCGGCGAGCCTACGCAGGTTGCTGTAAATTCCTCTCACTTGGAGGGGGTAATAAAGCTTTACGCGGATAAGATTATCGAGTACGTGCGCGTGGTGATGTCCGACCTTCCTGCGGAAGTTTCGTCCGCGGTAGTCAGCGGCGGAATATATCTTTCGGGCGGATTGACAAAGCTTGACGGCTTTGCCGAATACTTTGAAAAGGGACTTGAAATAAAGGTGAACGTATGCGAGGAACCTTCGCTCGCCTCGGTAATAGGCGGCTGTACGATACTTTCCAGCCCGTATCTCTGCTCCAAAACCGCTACGGTCAATTAAATTAAGAGTGTTAATTTGTTAACGCATTACATTTTTTTGAGCGGATTTTCAGGCGTTTGAAAAGATTTTTCGTTTTAACAACGAAGTCACAGAAAATACTGTTTAAGGCAGTGTGAACTTGCAAAAAAAATGAAAAGTTTACGAACATAACGATTTCGTTTGCCCGAACTTTGATTTATATTATACAATATTATAAAATCAAGGGAGGCGTATGCGCGTTATGTTCGAAAGCATAATGTTAAATGGTGGTAATTATTCCGTGAAACCGCAAAATTTCATTTATGCCAGCTTTGATTTGTGCGCTATTATTCTAAGCGTAATCGTGCTGATAAACTACATAATCAGTAAAAAGATAGAGGGCACGAAAACCCGCTTGTTTTTAACGCTGATTATCGGTACGCTCGTTTCGGCGGCTCTCGATTTTGCCGCGGTAATCGCTATAAGCGTAACGGGCTGTCCGGTATGGCTGGGCAATCTGCTAATTGCGCTCAATTATCTTGCGTACAACGTCGTAGGCGTAGCGTTCGTCGTGTACGCGGTTGCGGTCATTTACGACAACGCAAAAATTCCCCGCTGGTGCTACGTGGTCGCCAACGCGTTGTTCGCGCTTTCGATCGGCGGCGTAGTGTTTGCCACAGTATGTCTGTTTAAGTACGGCTACGGCAGCGTGCCCAACTATCTTAAAGTTTCCTACGAAGGTCTGATTTACGGCGTGCAGTTCGTGGCGCTTGCGTTCTCGCTCTCGATTGCGGTTATAAAACGCGTAAAGCTGACCAAGGTAAGACGCATCAACATTTACTTCTTCTCGTTGTTTAATATGATTGCGGTATTATCGCAGTTTATCGCCCGCAGACTGAATTTCTCGATGCAGATATCGAACTTCGCGCTGGCGATAGCGATGATGCTTATTTACGTAACGTTGCAGCGTCCCGAAGACGAACTCGACGAGGTGAGCGGCGCGTTTAACAAGCGTTCTTTCAACCGTCGCGGACATATGCGTTTAGACAGCGGCAAGCCGTTCTGGATTTTCGCAATGGAAGTCAACAATATGACGGTTGTCAATTCGTCCTTCGGATTAAACGGCGGCAATCAGGTTTTAAAGGAAGTTGCCGAAAGGTTTATGGCAAGGCTGAGAAAAAATCAGCACTTGTACCGTTTAAGCGGCGTGCGCTTTGCGGTAATGTTCGACAGCAAAGAGGACTACGAGCAGTACGCCGAGCGTTGCAAAGGAATATTCGAAAAGCCAGTGTCTGTCAACGAAACCGAAATACACATAACCGCGCTTGCGTGCGTGATAGCCGTGCCCGAGGTTACGAATAAGCTTTCGGAAGTGGAAGATCTGATAAGGTATTACCGCAACAGTATAAACGTTTCCGAGGATATAATAACGGCGGATAAGGACGCGATTTTAAAAGCGCGTCGGCGCGAACTGGTGGATTACGCAATACAGAAGGCAATCAACAACCGCACTTTCGAGGTTTATTATCAGCCCATCTACTGCGTAAAAGACAAGTCGTTCAGCGGCTGCGAGGCGCTTTTAAGATTAAAGGACGAAACCCTTGGCTTTATCAGTCCCGACGAATTTATACCCATCGCCGAGCAGAACGGCAAGATTATAGAAGTCGGCAGATTTGTAATAGACGAGGTGTGCAGATTTATTAAGACGGAAAGATTGCAGGAGCGCGGAATAACTTTCGTGGACATCAACCTTTCGGTAATTCAGTGTATGCACCCCGAAATAATACCCGATATAGAGAGTACGCTCGAAAAGTACGAAGTGCCGCGTTCTATGGTTAATCTGGAAATTACGGAAACGGCTTCGGCGGGGTCGTACGCAATGTTGCAGTCAAAGCTCAACGAGCTTCATTCCAACGGCTTTACAATATCCCTTGACGACTTCGGTACTGGCTTTGCGTCGGTCGAATATCTGATTAAATTCCCCTTCGACGTAGTCAAGCTCGATAAGGCGCTCGTGTGGGCGTATATGAGCACCAAGAAGTACGAGCCGATTTTACAGCACTATATGCCTATGCTTCACAGCCTGGGCACGAAAGTTGTTGCCGAGGGCGTTGAAACGCAGCAGATGGTAGAGGCTCTGGTAAGCCTGGGTTGCGACTATTTGCAGGGTTATTATTACTCGCGCCCCATCCCTAAGGATAAGTTCTTGGAATTTATCGAAAACAACGGTGAGGAACAAAACTTAGCTTAAAGTTACATACGCGCCCCGCAGCGAAAATTCGCCGCGGGGCTATTGTTTTTAATTTACTTTTACCGCAATTTTTTTTATAATATAGTCATAATGAAAAAGCCCAATCAGTTAATTCGCAATTTTTGCATAATAGCGCACATCGACCACGGCAAGTCTACGCTTGCCGACCGCCTTATGGAACAGACGGGACAGGTGTCCAAACGCGATATGGAAGAACAGCTTCTGGACAGTATGGACATAGAGCGCGAGCGCGGCATAACCATCAAGCTCACGCCCGTAAGAATGTTCTACGACGCGGACGACGGCAACGAGTACGTATTCAATTTAATAGACACACCGGGGCACGTCGACTTCACTTACGAGGTGTCGCGTTCGCTTGCCGCGTGCGAGGGCGCGATATTAATCGTCGACGCGTCGCAGGGCATAGAGGCGCAAACGCTTGCAAACGTGTACCTCGCCCTGGAAAACAATCTTGAAATACTGCCCGTTGTCAATAAAATCGACCTGCCGTCCGCGCGCCCCGACGAGGCGAAAAAGGAGATAGAGGACGTTATAGGACTCGACGCATCCTACGCGCCCCTCGTTTCCGCCAAGGAAGGCACCAATATAAAAGAGGTTTTAGAGGACGCGGTCAAGTATTTCCCGCCCCCCGACGGCGACGAGGACGCGCCCTTAAAAGCGCTTATATTCGACAGCTACTACGACAACTACAAGGGCGTAATTCTGTTCGTCCGCTTAAAGGACGGCAGTGTGAAAGTGGGCGATAAAATCACGACTTTCCGCGCGGATAAGATTTACGAGGTAACCGAGGTGGGCGTATTCGCGCCGCATATGTTGCCCAAGGACGATCTGAAAGCGGGCGAGGTAGGCTATATCGCCGCCTCGATAAAATCGATACAGGACGTTGCGGTGGGCGATACGGTAATCAATGCGGACAACCGCGCCGCCGAGCCTCTGCCCGGCTATAAAAAGGTGCAGTCGGTCGTATTCTGCGGCATTTACCCCTTAGACGGCTCCAAGTTCGGCGACCTCAAAGACG
>CAMWKX010000054.1 GCA_947174955.1 uncultured Clostridia bacterium
CACCTCGGCAAACGTTACAACGAGTTGTCGCTCATCGACGACCAGAAATATATTCTCGGAGAGATACTCAAAGTCGCCGCGGACGAAAAACCCGACGGCGTAATTTTGGCGGGCGATATTTACGATAAGTCGGTGCCGTCAGCCGAGGCGGTGGAGCTATTGAACGGCTTTCTCAACGGGCTTGCCGCGCTGAAAATTCAGGTGTTTATGATAAGCGGCAACCACGATTCGCCCGAAAGAGTGGCGTTCGGCGAGGGCTTTATGGGGCTTGGCGGCGTGCACGTTTCACCCGTGTTCGACGGCAATTTAAAGCGCGTGACGCTGACCGATAACTACGGCAAAGTACACGTTTATCTGCTGCCCTTTATCAAGCCCGCCACGGTACGCAGATTTTTCGAAAACCAAGTTATCGACAGCTATACTGCCGCGGTTAAAGCCGCGCTCGGCGCGGTTGAGTTCGACGGCTCGGCGCGCAATATTCTGGTCGCGCACCAGTTTGTCACCGGCTCGCAGAGCTCGGGTTCGGAGGAATTTAACGTGGGCGATATAGGCAACGTCGACGCGTCTGTGTTCGGCGGGTTCGACTACGTTGCGCTCGGGCACGTGCACGGCGCGCAGAACGTCGCGGGAGGAAGGGTGCGCTATTCGGGCACGCCTCTCGTCTACTCGCTGACCGAAGCCAAAAGCCCTAAGTCGGTTACGGTTGTCGAACTGAAAGAGAAGGGCAACCTGCAACTGCGCGAAATACCGCTTAAACCTATGCGCAAGGTTGCGGAAATCCGCGGCACGTACGAAGAGCTAACGGCTCGCAGTTACTACGAAAACACAACTTTACAAGGCGATCTGGTGCACGTCGTGCTCACCGACGAGGAGGAAGTGCCCGACGCTTTGGGGAAACTTCGCATAATTTATCCGTTCGTAATGAGCCTGCGCTACGACAACACGCGCACGCGCGAACAGGCGAAGTTACAGCTTGACGACAGCGTGTCCGCGCGCACGCCCTTCGAGCTGTTTTCCGCGCTGTACGCAATGCAGAATAACGCCGATATGAGCGCGGAGCAGTCGGAGTTTATCAAAAGCTTAATAGAAAAAGTGTGGGGGGAAGAGCAGTGAAGCCGGAAAAACTTATAATGTCGGCGTTCGGTCCTTACGCCGCCCGCACGCAAATAGATTTCACTTTGCTCGGCGAGCGCGGGCTGTATTTAATCTGCGGCGACACGGGCGCTGGCAAGACTACCGTGTTCGACGCGATAGTGTTCGCGCTGTACGGCGAGGCGAGCGGCGAAAACAGAGAGCCGAATATGTTCCGCTCCAAGTACGCCGAGGGCGACGTGCCCACATTCGTCGAGCTGACTTTTTTATGCAACGGTAAGCGTTATAAGATACTGCGCAACCCCGAATACAAACGCAAAAAATCGCGCGGCGAGGGGGTTACCGACGAGAAAGCCAACGCCGAACTTACTTTGCCCGACGGCAAGGTTATAACCAAGGTCAAGGATGTAAACCGCGCGGTTATCGATATTTTAGGCATTGACCGCGGTCAGTTCACGCAGATTGCAATGCTTGCGCAGGGCGACTTTGCAAAGCTTTTGCTTGCGCCCACCGATGACAGAAAGAAGATATTTCAGAAGATTTTTCAGACACATTCATACCAGCGGTTGCAGGACGAAATCAAAGCCGAGGCGTTAAAGCTCAAAGCCGAATACGACCGCGCGGCTCAGTCGGCAAACCATTATATTCAGGGAATTTTATGCGCGGAGGGGTCGGAGTTTGAGCAGGACGTAGAGGCGGCAAAGCGCGGAGAATTGTCCTCCGACGAGGTGAAAAATGCGATTGCCTCGGTAATATGTGCCGACGAACGTGATGAAAAGAGTCTGAACGCCTCCTTGAAGGAGTGCGAAAAGAGGCTTGGTGAAATAGGCGTGGGGCTTGCCGCGTGCGAGAGGCGCAGGGAGCTTGAAGCGCAGTCGGAGCGGCTGAAAAAACAAATCGCCGAAAGGGAGATTAGGTATACCGAGTGTAAAACCCGCATCGACGCTCACGCCGACGACGATAAGATAATTAAAAAACTGCCGGGCGAAATTGCGGCGATAAACGCGCTCATTCCGCGGTACGACGAGTTGCAGGCAAAATGCGACGCCACGGCTAAGGCTCGGGAGCGTGCGGAGCAGTTAAAGGCAGTTTTATTGCGCGCCGCAGAGGAAACCGCCAAGGTAAAAAAGCGCGCGGAAGAGCTGGAAGCCGAGAGGGAAAGTCTTAAAGCCGCCGAGCTGGAAACGGTCAGGGACGAGGCGGAGTTTAAGAATTTAAGGGCGCAGTCGGACGAGCTTAAAGGACTGCTTTCCGACGCGGACAAGCTGGGCGACGAATACAGAGAGTACGCCTCCGCCCGTGAAAGGTACGAAGTTTTGCGCGGGATTGCGGCAAAAGCGCGGTCGGAATACGAGGGGAAGAACAGACTGTATCTCGACGCGCAGGCGGGTCTGATCGCGGCGGAGCTGAGAGAGGGCGAGCCCTGTCCCGTGTGCGGGTCGGTGCATCACCCCGCGCCCGCAAAGAGGGCGGAGCACGCGCCGTCCGCCGCCGAACTTGAAAATTTCAAGCGCGCATACGAGCAAGCCGCGGATAACGAAAGGGTGGCGAGCGAGCGCGCGGGCAGGTTGAAGGGCGCTTACGAGGCGCGCGCGGAGCATATAAGAAGCGGCGCGGCAAAGTACGTGGAAATCCCCGCGGAAGCTAAGCTCAAAGAGGTAAAAAACGCGATAACTGCGGCATATATGGGGGTTAACGACAGTTTAAGTGCGTTAAACAGGCGTTTGGAAGACAAAAAAAGACTACTTTTGCGCGCGGATAAAATCAAGTCGGAGATTACCGCAACCGCAGAAAGAGCCGAAAAACTGAACGCGAAAGCGAGCGGCGCGCAGTCAGAATTGGTCAGCGCGCAGAATGCATTCGAGCAGTTTAAAAACGACGCGGATAATTTGAGAAAAACCCTTGAATTCGGCAGTAAAGGTGAAGCGACCGAAAAAATTAGGAGCCTCGAAACGCATAGGGACAATATCGAACGCGAGCTGAAAACCTGCCGCGACGAATTTACCGATTGCGATAAGAGGCTGGGCGAACTGCGCGTGCAGCTTAGGCAGTGCGCCGAACAGTCGGAAAGGGAAAAGCCGGTGGACGGCGAAGCTTTGCTCGCCGCAAAGGCAACGCTCGAAGAGGAAAAGGCGCGGTTGCAGTCGGGCTTACAGACGCTCAACTACCGCTTGAGAAGCAATAAAAAATGCCTTGCCGACGTCACGGCGGCATACGGCGCAATCGGCAAGACCGAGGGCAGATACCGCTGGGTAAAGGCATTGTCCGACACGGCGAACGGCACCCTTTCGGGCAAGGAAAAAATTATGCTCGAAACCTTCGCGCAGGCGGCGTATTTCGAGCGGGTTATCCTCCGCGCAAACCGCAGGCTTTTGGTTATGACGAATAATCAATACGAACTCAAACGCCGCGAAAGCGCCGAAAACAACCGCAGTCAGAGCGGGTTGGAGCTGGACGTTCTCGACCACTACAACGGCTCGACGCGCAGTGTGAAGACGCTGTCGGGCGGCGAGTCGTTCAAGGCGGCGCTTGCGCTGTCGCTGGGGCTGTCGGAAGAAATTCAGTCGTCCGCGGGCGGTATAAAGCTGGACACGATGTTCGTCGACGAGGGCTTCGGGTCGCTGGATAATTCGTCGCTTTCCCAGGCGATACGCGCGCTGGACGACCTCTCGGAGGGCAACAGACTTGTCGGCATAATTTCGCACGTCGGCGAGCTGAAAGAAAAAATCGACAGACAGATAGTAATAAAAAAGGATAAGACGGGCGGGAGTTCCGTGACGGTAAAATACTGAGGAAAAATATGGCGCAGGGTTACAGACGGCAATATCTCGAAAGACTGCAATCGGGAGAAAAGTTCGAAGACGGCGAGCTTTTGAATATTATTTTGAGCAACGCTTACGGCGGCAGGGATATGTCTGCGGTCGCAGCCGCGCTTTTGGAAAGGTTCCCGAGCATCTCCGCGATTTTAAAGGCCGACTACGCCGAGATAACGGCGGTAAACGGAGTTACCGAAAGCGTTGCCGCGTACTTAAAGTCGCTCGGGCTTACGGATAAATTCCGCAAGGGCGAGGAGCTGTATATAAACGATACCGCGCAGTGTTTCGCCGTGGCGGCGGAGCGTTTCCGCTTTAAGAAAAACGAGAGCGTAGAGGTGTATTTCGTAAACAAGAGCGGAAAGGTAACGGATATTAAGAGCTATACTTCCGAGCTTCCCGACAAGGTGGAGGTTGCGGCGGGCAAGGTTCTTTTGGACATAACTGCTTCAAACGCGTACGGGCTGTACGTTGCGCACAATCACCTGAACAGTTCCGCAAGACCGTCCAAGGACGATAACGAAGTGACTGTAAAAGTTATCTCGGCGTGCGATATCTGCAAGATTGTATTTTACGACCACTGCATAGTCAGTTCGAACGGCGAAAGGTTCAGCTATAAAGAGAGCGGTATGATTGAAAAGTTAAAAGCAGAAATATAATGACAGCCCCGCGGCGCAAATGCGCCGCGGGGCTTTTAATCAATCAAAGTAACCGTTATATTCTATTTTCAGATCGCTGTCGGGGAAAAGCTTTGCAAACAAATCGATAAAATAATCGTCGGTCATACTGGCTATATAGTCGACGACAATCCGGTTTGGCTCGCTGTTTTCGTACGGTTCGCGCCGCTTGTAGCGCGACGCGCTCACGTAATCGATATGGTGTGCAAAAATTGGCGACGACAGATTTTTTGTGACAAGATCGTCCAGAAGTCTGCGGTATAAAAGGCGGAACATAGGCTGAACGGTTTCGGTTAGACCTTTACGCGCCAAATCGCTCTTGTAAACGAGCTCGTAGTTGTCGCTCTTCGCTTTTTTCAACGCGTTGAAGTGCTTCTCGTCAAGCATTATATAGTCCTTGCCGTAGCTGTTTTCTATTATGTTGACCATTAAATTGTTGATCATTTCGGCGTTAAAGTTGCCGATATCCGTCCCCTCGAAATCGCTCTCTTTGACGACCTTTGCGCGCTCCGCGTCCTGCCTGTCCTTGCCCAGATAAGCGATAATATCGGAAATGCGCACCACGCAACCTTCCAGAGTGGACGGCACGAGCTTTCTCACCGCGCCCGCGTCAAGGTAGCAGTTTTCTATCTGGCGGTCGAATTCTTCAAAGCTTGAAAGGGGGCGCGGACGGTACTCGGAAAGCTCTAACTCGCCGTCGTGCGCGGCAATGCCCGAAAGCGTTTGCAACGATATATTATAGGGGTAAATGCCGTCGAGCACCCTTACGGAGTGAATATTGTGCGAAAAATGCCGCCCCGTATATTCGTTTAAAAGTTCGTCGAGGTAGCGTTCTCCCGCGTGCCCGAAAGGGGTGTGACCTATGTCGTGTCCGAGCGCAATCGCCTCGATTAAATCGAGGTTTAAATTGAGCGCGCCGCCTATCGTGCGGGCAATGCGCGAAACGAGCTGAACGTGCAGCCCGCGCCGCGTGATGTCGTCGTTTTTGTAAAAGGAAAAGACCTGCGTCTTATCGGCGTAGCGGTTGTAGTAGGGGCAGTTCATAATCTTGTCGATATCGCGTATGAACGCCGTGCGCCAGACCGAGCCGTCGTCGTGCGGATTAGAAGCGCGCCTTATAACGTCGTCGTTGTCAAAGGCAATCTTTTTGAACGTGCCGTCGCGCTTTTCGCGCAGCATTCTTTCTGTAAGATGGGAGGAAAGTTCTTCGTACATAGTTATATTATACAGTAAATTTTAATACAAGTAAAGTTTTCGGCGGCTATTTAAACCTTGTCGGCGTAAAAGCGATTTACCGCATATGCCCGCCGCGCTTGACAAACGGAGGTATTTTAGTTTATTGTGTAATCAGTAAATAAGAGCGATAAAACAAATGAAAGAGAGAAAAGTGGAAAAATTTGACTTTGCAAAACGTCCGAAGAGAGCGAGCGGACTTTTAATGTGGGTTGCGCGCAACTTTGTAATTCCGTCCGAATTGAGGGGGAAGCCCCTCAAAATCGAAAAAATCAATATGGACGGGTTAGAGCCGCCCTATCTTTTATTGCCTACGCACGCAAGCGAATTGGATTTTTCGGTAATGTTCCGTGCGGTGGCACCTTATAAGCGTATGAACAGCGTGTGCGCAATCGACGCAATACGCGACAACGGCGAATGGCTAATGCGCAATCTCGGCATTATCGGCAAGCGCAAATTCATAAAGGACTATAACCTGATAAGAAACCTGCGTTATTGCGTTGAAAAATATAAGGACATAATCTGTATTTATCCCGAGGCGAGATATTCGCTTGACGGCTGTCAGTCGTTCGTGCCTCCGTCGGTGGGTAAGCTGTGCAAGCTGTTGAAAATTCCCGTCGTCGTTCTGAGAATGCACGGAAACTTTATTTGCGAGCCGCAGTGGAACAAGAACACGCAAAAGCTGCCTCTTTCCGCCGAAATAGAACAGATCGTGACCGCGGACGAGGTAAAAAGTATCAGCGCCGAAGAGATAAACGCAAGGCTTAAAAAGGGCTTTATTCACGACGATTTTAAGTATCAGCTTGAAAACAGGATAGAAAATAAATTCGAACGCCGCGCGGAAGGACTTGAACACATTCTTTACCGCTGTCCACATTGCGATACCGAATTCAAAATGTACACGAAGGGTACGAGGCTCTGGTGCGGTGAATGCGGCAAGGCGTGGCAGATGAATACCCTGGGTCAGCTGACGGCGGAAGAGGGAGAGACCGAGTACAGTCATATCCCCGATTGGTTTAAGTGGGAGCGTGGGAAAGTCAGAGAGGAGGTAAGAAGCGGAAAGTACCGCTTCGAAAGCGAGGTGGAGGTGCATACTCTGCCGAACGCAAAGCGCTTTTACAGCCACGGGATAGGAAAGCTGGTGCAGACGGAGAACGGAACCGTGCTCGACTGTACCGCCTACGGCGAGCCCGTTCATATCGAGTGGGGAGCCGCGGAGCTCGAAAGCGTGCATATCGAGTACGACTATCCGTTTAATAAGAAGAGGTATAAGCACAATATTTTGGGCGATTGCGTGGATATATCCACCAACGACGACAGCTATTGGCTTCACCCTGTCGGGAAGAGGTTGCAGCTTACGAAAATTTCGTTCGCCACGGAGGAGATTTACGAGTTTGCCCACGAAAAGATTAAAGGTTAAAAATCACAACAATATGAAAAGGTTTGTAAAATTTCTTGCACTTGTTTTATGTGCGTTGTCGTTATGCGTTTTCGCGTCGGCTTGTAGCGGCGGGTCGGAAAACGAAAACTGGGAGGAGAGCGGGGAAATGTATTTAACCGTAAACGGAAACAAATTGAAGGTAACGCTTGCCGATAACAGCTCGGTTTACGCTCTTACGGAAATTTTAAAGGAGGGCGATATCACGTTTACCGCCGACGAAAACGGCGACTTTGAAATGTACGGCGATATCGGGCACAATC
>CAMWKX010000055.1 GCA_947174955.1 uncultured Clostridia bacterium
GATTTGTATATCCCCAAAAACGCAAAGGGTAAGCTTCCCGCTATCGCCGTTTGCGGTCCTTTCGGCGCGGTCAAGGAACAGTCGTCGGGACTTTACGCGCAAACTATGGCGGAACGAGGCTATCTGACGATTGCTTTCGACCCGTCTTTCACGGGCGAGAGCGGCGGTCAGCCCAGATACGTTGCCTCACCCGATATCAATAACGAAGATTTCTGCTCGGCGGTGGATTATCTTTCCTGCCGTGAGGACGTTGACCCCGAAAAAATAGGCATAATCGGTATCTGCGGCTGGGGCGGTATGGCAATCAACGCGGCGGCTATCGACACGCGGATTAAGGCAACCGTCGCTTCCACGATGTACGATATGACGAGGGTAAATGCCAAAGGTTATTTCGATTCGGCGGACAGCGAAGAGGCGCGCTATCAGACTAAAAAGGCGCTGAACGCGCAGCGAATTACCGACTACAAAAACGGCGGTTATGAACTTGGCGGCGGGGTGGTAGACCCGCTTCCCGACGACGCGCCCTTCTTTGTCAGGGACTACTACGATTATTACAAGACCAAGCGCGGCTATCACAAGCGTTCGTTAAATTCGAACGGCGGCTGGAACAAGACGAGCGCGCTCTCGTTCATCAATATGCCAATACTCGCGTACAGTGGCGAAATACGCAGCGCGGTGCTGGTAATGCACGGCGAAAAGGCGCACTCCTGCTATTTCAGCAAGGACGCGTTTAAAAATCTGAAAGGCGATAATAAGGAGCTGCTTATAATTCCCGGCGCCGTTCACACCGATTTGTACGACAGAACGGATATAATACCGTTCGACAAGCTCGAAAAATTTTTCGAAAAGAACTTTGACGGGGAGTAAAATGACGAAGAAATTTTTAGGAATTTTTCTGGTAATAGCTATGGCGTTATTCGGCTTAACCGCCTGCGCGGGCGGCAACTCCGAGGGGAATGATGCGGGCGACAGCGGCTTAACCGATCCGCCGCCCTTAACGACGGACGCCGAAATACTTATCGCGTACTTTTCCTGCACGAAAAATACCGAGGGAGTTGCCAAGAGTATTCAGGAGCAAACCGAAGGTACGTTATACGAAATCGTGCCCGCCGTTGCGTACACGACCGCAGACCTCGCTTACAATAATAGCGATTGCCGCGCAAACAGGGAGCAGAATGATGCGTCCGCCCGACCCGAAATCAGCGGAAGCGTTGAAAACATAGAACAGTACGACGTCGTTTTTATAGGCTATCCCATATGGTGGGGGCAGGCGCCTAAAATAATTTATACCTTTTTGGAGAGCTACGATTTTTCGGGCAAGACGATAATACCGTTCTGCACGTCGGGCAGCAGTTCTATGGGCACGAGCGCAACCAATCTGCATACTTCGGCTCCCGGCGCAATCTGGAAGTCGGGAGCGCGCATAAGCGGCAGTAACGTCAGCTCTCTTATCGCGCAAATCAATTGAGTAAAGGAGATATATTATGAAAGTAAAACAGACGGCAGGGCGCGACGCGCTCGGAGAATTTGCACCTAAATTCGCGCAGCTTAACGACGACGTTTTATTCGGAGAGGTTTGGTCGGGCGACGCGCTTTCTCTCAAAACCCGCTCTATGCTCACGGTCACTACGCTCGTTTCGAAAGGGCTTATCGACAGCTCGTTCCAATACCATTTGCAAACTGCGAAGGCTAACGGCGTAACCAAGGCGGAAATGGCGGAGCTTTTAACCCACGTTGCCTTTTACGCGGGCTGGCCCAACGCCTGGGCGGCCTTCCGTATGGCGAAGGAAGTATATAATGACGACGGCAAGTTCGGCGGACTGTTCGGCCTGGGCGAGCCCAACACGGCGTACGCCAGGTATTTTATCGGCAACTCCTACTTAAAGCCGCTCACAAATCCCAAAGAAACTGTGTTTATGGCAAACGTGACCTTCGAGCCGAAGTGCCGCAATAACTGGCATATCCACAGGGCAGAGCAGGGCGGCGGGCAAATACTTTTGTGCACCGACGGCTGCGGCTGGTATCAGGAATGGGGCAAACCCGCGCAGGCGTTAAGACCGGGCGACGTCGTATATATCCCCGTGGGCGTAAAGCACTGGCACGGCGCGGCGGCGGACAGCTGGTTTACGCATATCGCCGTAGAGTGCCCCGGAGTGAATATGTCCAACGAATGGCTCGAACCCGTATCGGACGAGCAGTATAATTGTCTGAATAAGTAAAAGAATTTGCCCGCAAGGGCAATTTTTTTATTGGGCTTGAAAAACGCTTTGAGGTATGTTAAAATATTAATAAGGAGTAACCTTATGTTTGAAGAAGTGAAAAAGAATTTCGGGTTCGGCTGTATGCGCCTGCCTATGAAGGACGGCGAAGTCGATTACGCGCAGTTCAATGAAATGATAGACACGTTTATTGAAAACGGCTTCAATTATTTCGACACGGCGCACGGCTATCATTCGGGCAAGAGCGAAACCGCGCTGCGCGATTGCCTTGTGGCGCGCTATCCGAGGGAAAAATATATCCTCACGAACAAGCTGACCAATTTTTATTTCAAGACGGAGGCGGACGTGCGCCCCTTCTTCGAAAGCCAGCTTAAAATCTGCGGAGTGGATTACTTCGATTTCTATTTAATGCACGCGCAGAGTAAGGAAATTTTCGCGCATTTCAAAAAGTGCCGCGCCTACGAGCAGGCTCTGCAATTGAAGGCGGAGGGCAAGATTAAGCACTTCGGCATTTCCTTCCACGATACCGCGGAGGTATTGGATCAAATCTTGACCGAGTACCCGCAGATAGAGGTCGTGCAGATACAGCTCAATTACGTCGACTACGACGACCCCGCGGTGCAGTCGAAAAAGTGCCTCGACGTGTGCAATAAGCACGGCAAGCCCGTCATAGTGATGGAGCCGGTAAAGGGAGGAAATCTCGTCAATCTTCCCGAGCAAGCTAAGAAGTATTTCGAAGAGCTGGGCGAGGCAAGCGCGGCAAGCTACGCTATCCGCTTTGCCGCGGGTTGCAAGGGCGTGTTTATGGTTTTGTCGGGAATGAGCGATATGGCGCAGATAAACGATAACCTTTCGTATATGAAGGACTTCAAGCCGCTGGACGATAAAGAAATGCAAGCCGTAAAAGAAGTGTGCGGCGTGTTCAAGGGTATGAATTTAATCGCCTGTACCGCCTGCCGCTACTGCACGGCGGGATGTCCGAAAAAGATATCCATACCCGACTTGTTTGCGTGTATGAATACCAAAAACATTTACCGCGACTGGAACGCCGACTACTATTACGGCGAGGTACATACCAAGAACGGCGGCAAGGCTTCGGACTGTATAAAATGCGGCAAGTGCGAGGCGGCGTGCCCTCAGCATCTGCCCATACGCAGTTTACTGCAAGATGTTGCAAAGGAGTTCGAAAAGTAAATTTTCGGATATAAATATGACTGATTTGAAAATTGCAAAAAAGAACCTTTCGGGGCACACTATCTGTCTTTGTAAAGACGGCGAATGTATTTACAGCGTAAGGCGGGGCATTTCGCCCATAATGGGGTTTATAGAGAGCGGCGTGGATTTGCGCGGCTACTCGGTTGCCGACGTGGTCGTGGGCAAGGCGGCGGCGTTAATGTTCGTTAAGAGCGGTATTACGCACGTCTATGCCAAAACGCTTTCCGAATACGGCAAAAGAATTTTAGAGCTTTACGGTTTGCATTACGAATACGGAATTTTAACCGAAAGGATAATCAACCGCGAGGGGACGGACGTATGCCCTATGGAAAAAGCCGTTATGGACACCGATAACCCCGAAGAGGCGTACGCCGTTTTGAAAAACAAACTTGCCGAAATCAAATCGCACAACTGATAATAAAGCCGCAGTTTTAAAGCTGCGGCTTATTTTTTGACGAAAGCGGAGCGCCCTGCCCTGTAAAAAATGTTGACATAATGACGCTAGTTTTTTATAATTTAATTATAGTTATTCTTTGAATAAAACAGTGAAAGGAGCAGTATGAAATCAACTGTTAAAAAATGGCTTATTGCAATTTTATCGGCGGTCTTTTTTGCCGTCGCACTCTGCGCGGTTATCCCCTTAACCGCTCCCGTATACGCTGCACCCGCGGATACGGGCAACATAACCTGGGCAGCCGCTTCGGGTAATTATCTCAACGACGATTACACCTCCGTATACAAAGTTCCGACGAGTATGATGACTTATGAGACGAACGGCGGAGAGTCGGGCGGCAGACCTCTTTCGTACGTGTTTGACGGTAACTGGAACACGTCCTGGGCGTCGGGCAGAGATAATGTCGAACCGGATAATCTGATTGCAATAACCGTATCGTTCAGTCAGCCCGTTACCATTCAGAACATTCTTTATGCTTGTTCGGGTGAGGCAAATGACGGAAAAAAAGGCTATCCGACTACTCTCAGTATATACACGGCAAACGGCGGCGGACTTTCGCTTTACGGTGTTTGCAACAGTTCTTCCAACGACAAGGTGGTATTCACTTTGAGCGAAGCCGTAACCGTTACGCAGATTAAATTCGAATTCACCGTGGTCACTTCCTATCACAAATGGCAGGCGACCGCAAAAGAAATTCAGTTTTTGCAGCCCGACAATGCGGACGCAAACAAAGTTCTGGATTTGTTCGACGACTACGTGCAGATGAACGTTAAAGACGAATACAAAACCAAACTGGACGCAATACGCGAAAACGTAAGCAATTTAATCAGCTACGAAAGCGCGTTAAAACCCTTGCTTGACAGGGCGGACTCGATTTTGAACGGTCACCTGAAAAAGGACAGCCGCCGCGAATTTTCCACCGACCCGAATGCGGCGAACGTAATAACTCAGTACGGCAATTTGCGTAATTATGCGGGCGGTACGCTCAGATTGTCACAATTCGGAATAAACCGTCAAGTCACCGGCGTTGCGGGACTTACGGGTCAGACGATAACGGTTTACGTCGACGCGGACCCCGGCGACCCGTTGCCTTCGGTCGTATGCACTCAGGTTTACAGCGATTGGAGATACTGGTATTCGACTTTTAATTTAAAGAGGGGCAAGAACGTTATAACGTTCCCCAACTTTATTACAAGTAATTATACTCAGGCAGTAACGCCGGGCGGACCTATACATATCGTCAACGCGTACGAACCCTCGCAGCAGTCAACGAACGTAAAGGTTTATATCGAGGGCGGTTATCTCTATCCCGTATTCCGTAAGGGCGGCGACGAAACTTCTTTCCGTGAAGAATTGACCTCGTACAGAGATAAGTTCAGCGCTGAAGGACTGAACGACGTAGTGGAGCTTGTGGGCGACCACTTCCTGCATACCGTAAGTGCGACGCGCGCGTACAACGATTTCATTAACCGCGGCATCAGCCCTCAGAAAAACGCCGAAGGCTGGGATAATTACATAACGGCTTTCTTAGAGTTCGACGGAATTTCGATGGACCCCTCGGACGAACACTACAACGAGAAGAATCTGCACCTGTACACTAACTTCCGCAAGGTACAGCCCTGGGGCGGCGCGGGTGCATTTGCCTATACCGAACATATAGGATTTATATCCTTCGGCGAGGACAGTATGACGAGCTTCGGCACTCCCGGCTGGGGTGTCGCGCACGAAATAGGACACTCGCTTGACTGCTCTCCGCGCGAAATAAGCGAGACCACGAACAATATGTGGTCGAAATTCGAGCTGGCGTATTTCTCGAACAACGTTTCGAGGAACCAGAACGACTGGATTACGAACAATCTGACTCCCGACGAAACGGCGCTGGACTTTAAACTGTTTAACAGAAACAGAGAGGTCTATCAGATTTGGTGGAACATAGAAAGCTACTTCCACGGATACTGGGGCAGACTGGATAATAATTACCGCTACTATAACGAGGCGGCGGCTCTTAACGCCGCGGGCGTAATTCAGGATCAGGACGGCGCTCTTACCCAAAACGAGCGAATGGTTTATTATTCTTCGTTAGCAACGGGTATCGATATGGGATATTATTTCGAGCGTTGCAGCTTCTCGTTCAGCGGGAACGACGGTACGGAGTTCAGGCTCGATAAGACTACAAACGCTTATAAAAAGCTCGTTAAAAAGGCGTTGGACGACGGCGTTTTTAAAGATGAAAAGGTAAAGCTCTGGTATCTGGATGCAAACCAATACTTCTTCGATCCTAAGAGCGAAGGCGGTTACAGTTCGTCAAGCACCGTTCAGATTGTCAGCGCAAATAAGACCTCCGCGGGTTACGTTCTGTATTTGCCTCAACCCAAGGATACAAGCACGCACCTCGGCTACGAAATAATGGAGTACAGAAACGGCAAATGGTACGTTATAGGCTTTACCTATTCGGGAAGCTATACGGACAGGACGGCGTATGCGGACGGTTACGTGCCCACTTATAAAATCCGTGCGTACGACAGAAAATTGCACTGCTCGGCGGAAAGCGAGGCAAAGACGTTTACCGAACTCAGACAAACCGACGTGTGCAGAATAGGAACGACCTATTACAATTCTTTGTCAGAAGCGGTTACGGCGGCGACGGCAGGGGACACTATCTATATCTGCGCTAATCTGTTTGACGTAAATATGACGATAAATAAGAACCTGACGATACTTCCCGATACCACGGTTGCGGAAAGCGTCAGGATAACCAAGACCGCGGGCGGTCCGCTGTTTACGGTTGCGGGCGGAGTAACGTTTGAGTTGGGCAGCAACGAGGGAGCAAAGATTATCCTTGACGGAAATCTGTTCTCGCAGAACGGCGCGCTGATAAGGGTTAACGGCGGTACGATGCGCGTATACAATACCGAGCTTTGCAACAATAACAACACCGACCACGGCGGCGCGGTATACAACACGGGTAACTCGACGTTTACAAACGTTACCTTCAAAAACAACAAGACGTCGCAGAACGGCGGCGCGATTGCAAATTTCAGCGGCGGCGTGATTACTTTAACCGACTGTACTTTAACGGGCAACACCGCAAGCGCTTTCGGCGGCGCGCTTACGCTCGACGGCTTTACCAAGTTGGTAAACGTTATCATTAAGGACAACAAAGCTAACACGAGGGGCGGCGCGATTTATATGGCGTGCGGCAATACTGCGAGGGCGGTGTCCATAGAGGGCGGCGAGATAACCGACAACACCGCCACCTGGGGAAGCGCAATCTATCTCGACAACGGAGTGCTGAATCTCTTCGGCGGCGAAAAGGAGGCGCAGATATCCGGTCAGATTTTCAAAAATACAGGCACGCTGTATATATGCGACGGTTTGCCCGATTTTTCAAACGTTGCCCTGCGACCCATTTCCAACGTCGAGGGTACGGTGGTTCTGACGGCGAGCGGAAATCTGACTTTTACCGATGAGTTTGTAAAGGGCTTAAACGTCCTTTGGGCGGTTGCGTAGCTCGGCGAAAACAATCATAACGCGGATTTGGTTAAACCCAATACGGCTACGGTCACCGTCAGCGTGAACGGAAAGGACGT
>CAMWKX010000056.1 GCA_947174955.1 uncultured Clostridia bacterium
ATAAAGTGTTAGAATATAATGTGTTAAAAAAATTAAGGGGAAAGCCTTTTCTCCTGCGGATAAAAGGAAATGCGCAATGCTTGAACGCATTGCGCAACAAAACTGTTTATCTGTAAGATAAAAGCTTTTCGTAAAAAGGGGGAAAAATGAATAAACTAACCAAAGTACTGTCCGTGTTTATTATCGCGGGCGCGGTCGGCGCAGGTGTTGCCGGCGTAGCAGGCTGTAAAAAAGACAAGGGCCATTCGCATTCGATCGACTCCACAAAGTGGACGGATAACTACGACGGCACGCACGACGGTCATTGCAGCTGCGGCGAATTAATGGTCGACGACGAGGAACACGTTATCGTTGACGGCAAGTGCATTAAGTGCGAAGCTCCCGAAGGCGAGCACGAACATAAATACACTTATACCGACAACAGCGACGGCACTCATAACGGCACCTGCGTTTGCGGCAAGGACAGTATAACCAACGAGCCTCACCACTACGTCGACGGTGCTTGCAAAGAGTGCAATGCGGCGCAGGGACCCGTCGTTGAAAGCGTAACGATAAGCGGCGATTCAACTATCGAAGAGGAAATGACGGTTACTTACACGGCAACGGTCACGGGCAGCAACGGCGTATCGCAGAAAGTAAAATGGACCGTTACGAATGGTACGGGCGAAGCTACGATAACAGAGGAAGGCGTACTTACCGCAGTTAAAGCGGGTACAGTAACCGTAAAAGCGACGGCTGACGACGACAAGAGCAAATTTGGCGAAAAGACCGTAACCATAAATACGCAAACCGATTACGGCAAGCTTATGAACAGAAGCGACAAGATTACCGTTCTCGACAGCAGCTATACGGTAGGCTCCAAGCTTTCCACTCTGGAAGACTACGCAACCAAGGGCATTTATTTCCGTCCTCAGACGGGCGGCAGCACGGCGGCAACCGACCCCGCGCGCGATTACGTTGAAGTAATCAGTGAAAACGGCACGACAGCCCTTAAACAACACGGTTCCGACGGGTCGACCAGCGGTTTACCCAACGTATACACTGAAATCGTAATAGGCGGTGTCAAAGGCACTGTTACTGGCTATTTCGAAACGAAAATCAACGCGTTGACAAAGGGCGACGCTAACGATAACGGTCAGAATCCCATTGCGTTCTTAAATAACGGCAGTTCCGCATTGAAGATAACGGCAAAGGGCGGCAACCTTTCGTACACGGTTGCGGGCGGCACGGAAACCGCAATAAGCGGCGTAACGCTTGTCGCGGATACCTATATCAAGGTATACTTTGTATTCGACCTTGAAAACGGTAAAACAACCTTAAAGCTCAACGATACGACCGTAATGAACGAAGTTGAAACGGGCATTACTTCTATCGACTGCATCGAGCTTGCGACCTCCAACAAGGGTGCGCGTGTGCAGACTACCAAGAGCATAGTAGTATGCGGCACTCCCAAGTCTTTGGAAGACAGCAAGACGGACGCGAAAGCTACTGTTGCGGCAGAGCTTGAAAAGTACGACACAACGTTATACACAATCAACGGTTCGGAACTGACTGCGGCGAAGACTGCGGCTGAAAGCGCGATAGACGCGGCAACCGATATCGACGGCGTTAATAAAGCCGTTAAGGACTGCAGAGCGGCAATGGCGGACGTTCTTGCCGACGCGGATATTGCTTCGGCGATACAGGCGGCAAAGGATGCGCTTGCCGAAAAATTCCCCGCAGATAATTACAATATTGACTATGCGGAAGATGATGACGACGCAATATATAACAATAAGACTAAATACGCGCAGGAAATAGCGGCAATCGAGGAGCAGATCGAAGGCGGAGCAACTACCAAGTCGGCACTTGATAAAATAGTTGCCGACGCTACGATTACGATTGGCGATAACGCGGTACAGCTTGCGGCTAAAAAGGCGGCGGTTACCGGCGCCGACGGTATTATAGCAACGTATAGAGCGGACAAAATAGCCGAAATCGAGACCGACCACGCAGATCAGTACGCTGAGATCGGCGAAATTAAGGTTCAGGCAATATTAGACGTAAACGCCGCAACCTCTATTGAAGCAATCAACACGATTGTGGCACAGGCTAAAAAGGATATCGACGGTGAAATTTCGTCAACCGAAGAAAATCTCGAACAGACTATCGCAAGATACCAGGGCTTGCTCGAAGCGGACGGAACAGCTGCAAAGAGCGGAGTAACCGACGAGGCAAAGATTGCCGAGGTAGAAGCGGCTGTAACCGCAGGCAAATCTGCAATCGCGGCAGTCACAAATAAAGATGATGTCAGTGACGTTTACAAAGACGAGAAAGTCAAGGTACAGACGGCAATACCCAAGTACGAAGCGAAGGCAACGCTTTTAACTGACAAGAACGCAGCCGTTGCGGAGATTCACGGCGATAGCGAAGCTGCAAGCACAGCAAGCTCCGCAGTTACCGACGCATATAACGACGGCGTAACGGGAATAGACGGCGCTACTACCACAACCGCGATTGACGGAGCTCTCGACACGGCCCAGAAAGCAATCGAAACTGCGATTAATACGCTTAAAGCAGCCAAGTTCACTATAACCGTAAAGAAAGCTGACGGCACAACGATTAGCAACGGTCTTGAAATCGGCTACGGCAAGACGCTTGTAATCGACAATAGCAAGCTTACGTTAACCGATAGTGAAAAGCTCGATAAGTTCTATTCCAAGTGCGAAAACAAAGTTCTTTCCGAAGAAATTACTTTATCCGAAGTAAAGGTATACAACAACGTAGTCGTTTACGCAAGCATTACCGAAGCCAAGAAAATCGAGATTACCAACGCGTTCAGTTATAGCGCAATCAATTCCACGGGCTTTGCTACCAGACCTTATACCGATAAAACGGCGGGCGACAACGTTTACCTTGACAATAACGATTTTGTCAATGCAAACAGCTTCCTTACGGTAAACGGCGTTACGTACGATGCGCAAGACAACACTAAGATAGCTTCCTCGCCCGTTACGTGGAGAAAGAGCAATGACGCAATACAGAACGTAGGCGCGGGCTTGTCGTTCACGGTAAACGGTGCGGCAACGGTTACAATCAAGTTCAGCTCGACGGGCGGCAGCAACGAATCCAGACTCGGTTTGCAGGACGCGAGCGGCAACTATATCGAAGCAAAATCAAAGGACAGCGCAATAAGTCTTGTCGACAAAACGGATACGAAGGCTGCAACCGATACGACTCCCGAGCAGACTTTCGATAATATCGGCTCGTATAAAATTAGCGGCGCAACCGGCAAGGAAATTGTCTTCTCCGTATTGGAGGCAGGCACGTATACGATCGTATGCCCTAACGATTACACCGGTAGAGGCGCAAGAATTTACGCTATTAAGGTTGAGCAGAGCTACAAGGTAGACCTTGACGTTTCCGTAACCTGGGGCACCGAAACCAAGAAATACTATCACGACGATACGATAGCATTACCTGAGACCACGCCCGTAGGCAAGGGCGAATTTGCAGGCTGGTACTACACGGTAGGCGGCGTGGAAACCAAGTTCGAGGGCGGTAAGCTTGCGGCAGGCAATTATACGATGACGGCCAAGTTCGAATACAACGTAGAAATTACGTACAAGGTAAACGAAGACGATGAAAACGAAGAACCCACCGTTTTGTACATCAAGGCAAAAGACGGCAATGAGTTAAAGGAAAAATTGCCCACGCTTGAACCTAAGGACGGTAACGCGCATTCCGGTTGGACTTATGAAAACGACGTACCTGTTGACTTTGCAACGATTAACGTCGGCGATAAAGACAACACTGCAGCGTATACCTTTAAACCCGTATATTCTGACCCGACAAGCATTAAGGTTGAAACCATAACCGTTACCGCACCCAAGAGCGAAGACGGCGAACCTATTACGAAGGTAGTTGCAGGCAAGACAATTCAGCTTACGGCAACCGTAACACCGGACAATGCGTATAACAAGGCAGTAACGTGGAGCTGCGCAACAGTGGGCGTAACTATCAGCGATACAGGACTTGTAACGGTGGCTAAAACTGTTGCACCCGGCACGATTACTATCGTCGCAACGGCAAAGGATTCTGAGGAAAGCGAAACGCCTGTAACGGGTTCAATTACATTGACGGTTGAAGAAGCGCCGGCGGTTGAAAGCGAAAGTTACCTTTGGACTGATTTTAGTTCTGTTTCAACTGTTAAAAAAGATGCTGTGATTGTAGACAAAACATTATTCACAGCAACGGCTTTGGCTGATCTAACTGGTAAAACCCCCGAGAAAGACATAAAAGATGCCAATGGTAACAAAGTTACTAATGCATACACATTAGCTACAGCTAATCTTGGCAACCAGGTTGCAACAAGTTTTATAAGCATAAAAGCTAACGAGAAGATAAAAGTTACTGTTCTTATGCTGGCAACTAAGAATGACCATAACGGTGCTAGAGAATCAACTGTCAGCTACAAAATTAATGGAGTTCTGCAAACTAAGACTATAAGCTCTGGTGCAACGAAAAATCAAATTGATGAACTTGAGTTTGAGTTGAATGCAGGTGATGTTTTAGAGCTTATAGTTACAGGCCCTAAGGGTAAAACTGACGTTGCAGTTGACTTGTTCGGTATAAAAGCTGAAATATCTGCTTAATCTTAACCAAAACCTCATTTGTCGGAAAAGATAAATGAAATATTGTAGCAATTAAAAAATCCCCGCGGTTGAAAAGCCGCGGGGATTTAACTTTTATTTACCTCTGTGAGGGAGGGGCACGGGAGCAATGCGACCGTTGCCGTGCTTACTGCGGGGCGGCAGCGGCTTTGCGGGACACTTGCCGTCGGGGCACTTGCCGTTTCTGTCTTCGGGCAGCTTGTCGCAGTTGCCATCAGGGCAGTCCTTTCCGTCCTTTTCGGGGCACTTGCCATCAGGGCAATCGCCGTTTTCGTCCATCTGGGTTTCGATTTTCTGGTCAACGTCGGGTGTTGCCGCGTTGCCCGAATCGCCGTGCATACAGCCTGCAAGAGGCATAGCAAGCATAAGTGCGGTGGTACAAAGAAGCGTAAATTTAATTCTTTTCATACTTTCAGTATGCAAACGCTTGAAAAAATTATGCGTGAGTGCTAAAATTTAAGTATCTGAATTCAAAGGTTCGCCTGAGAGTAAAGAGCTTAATATCCGTACGCCGTCGGCGTGCGTGTTTTGTGTTCTCTCTTATGGCGATAAGGGAGTTTTTTTATGTCCGAAAACCGCATTGCGATAATCAGCATAATAGTCGAAGACCGTTCGGCAAGCGCGCAGATTAACAAAATTTTATCCGACTTCGGCGATTTCGTCGTCGGCAGAATGGGAATACCGTATAAAGAGAAGAACGTTTCGGTGCTGTGCGTAGTCGTCGACGCGCCCACGGAGATAATAAACCAAATCACGGGCAAAATCGGAATGCTTTCGGGCGTTTCCGCTAAAACAGTCACAAGTAAAAAATAAAAGGAGTACAGATATGAAAAAAATATTAATTTCCGCGTGCGCTCTTGCGCTGTGTGCGGGTGTGGCGACTATGGCCGTCGGCTGTAACAATGATAATGAGACGGGGGTTACTCTCGTAGAGGTAAGCTCGGACGACGTGGGCAGAGTGAACGGTATTTCGTACTACGTTGTGCCCGAACCTGCGGCTTCGGCAAAGGTTAAAACTTTAACGGCTGCGGGAACGGAATATACGAACGTTGCCAGCCTGCAAAAGTTGTACGGCGAAGAAAGCTATCCGCAGGCGGTGCTGGTTGCCAAAAAGAGCTTGATCGAAAACGACGGCGCGTTTGTTACGAATTTTTTAACCGAATACGCGGGTACGGCAAGCTGGCTTGAAACCCAGACTTCATATTCCGAAATAGTCACGGCAATCAACTCGCACGGCGGCACAACGTTAAAAGCGCCTATGCTGTCGTCCACGGTTGTGACAAACTGCAATATTTACTTTAAAAAGGCGGCTGATGCCAAGCAGGGCATTTTAAGCTATATGGACGCGGTCAACGGCATAAGTCCCGCAATGTTCGGACAGTGCGGGGACGACTTCTTCTGCGACGTTGACGGTATTTCCGCTACGACCGTAGACGAAAGCAAGACAACCGTTTCGGTGTATATGCCCGACGGCGCGCCCGCGCTTTCAATGGCAAAAATGATGTGCGCAAATCCAGACGTCGGTAAAACGCTTGATTTTCACGTGGTTGCCGCCAACGCAATTAACTCCTGCGTAACCTACAACGACGAGGCAAACAACGCCGACCTGTGCGTTATGCCCGTCAACGCCGCGGCAAAGCTTTTGGGCAGCGGCAGCAGATATCAGCTGTTGGGCGGCGTTACCCACGGCAACCTGTTCATAATTTCGTCCGACGGCACGCCCGTGACGGCGGACAATCTGGCTGAGAAGCTTGAAGGCAAAAAGGTGGGCGTCGTCAATCTTTCAGCCGTACCCGGACTGACCTTCAAGATGATTTTAAATAAATACGATATCGAGTACACGCAGGGGAGCTTATGACGGCTTTTGTAAAGCGGCACTGGCTGACGGTGCTTTTTGCCGCGCTTTCAATCGGCTTTATGTTCGCCGCGTGGGGCGTTAGCTGGCAAGTCAAGGGCAACGAGCTTATCGTGCCTTCGATAGGCGGTACGCTTTCGCAATTTTTTAAGCTGTTTGCCGAGGGTGAGTTCTGGAAGTCGCTCGGTATGACTTTTGCACGCACTCTTATGGCAGTGAGCTTATCCTTTGTGCTGGCGGCGCTCTGCACGGCAATAGGGCTTGCATATGCACCATTCAAAGCGTTTTTCAGCCCGATTATCGCCGTCTGCCGCACGGTGCCCACAATGGCGGTCACGCTGGTAATAATGCTGACTTTTTCAAGCACTATGACGCCTGTCATCGTTACGATGCTCGTCGTGTTTCCTATGTTTTACGCGCAGATTTCCGCCGCAGTAGACGGAGTTGACAGAGGGCTTTTGGAAATGGCAAAGGTGTACGGCGTAAAAAAGCGGGCGGTGGTTACAAAAATAATTATTCCGCAGATTGCTCCCGCAATAGTTGTGCAGCTCGGCACCGTGCTTTCGTTCGCGTTGAAGCTTACCATCTCCGCCGAAGTGCTCGCCTACGCGTATAACGGAATAGGCGGAATGATGAAGACGGCGAATTTTGCAACCGAGATTGCGCGGCTGTCCGCGTTGACGCTTGCGTCCGTGGTCGCGGGACTTTTAATAGAAGCGCTGTTTTTTGCAATAACAAAGATATCGTTTAAGTGGAAACGGGTATGATTTCGATTAAAAATCTGACTAAAAAATATAAAAATCTGACCGTCTATGAAAATTTCAATCTCGATATCGAGGATAAGGGAATAACCTGTATTCTCGGCGAAAGCGGGTGCGGCAAACCCACGCTTTTGAATGCTGTTGCGGGAC
>CAMWKX010000057.1 GCA_947174955.1 uncultured Clostridia bacterium
AAACCAGGTCACGGGCTCCATAAACGCGTCGTAGTTCATAACCGAGTCCCACTCGCCGTTTTCCAGCCACTCGCACGGGTCGCCGTAGTGCTCGGCAAAAATGAACGCCTCGGGATTGTCCTTACGCACGCGGTCGTGAAAGGTTTTCCAGAACTTGTGATTGAACTTTTCGCTGTGCCCCAGGTCGGCGGCGACGTCAAGCCGCCAGCCGTCGGCGTTGAAGGGTGCGGACACCCACTTTGCGCCCACTTTGTAAATCTTTTCGCACAGCTCTTCGCTCTTTTCGTAGTTGAGCTTGGGCAGGGTATTATAGCCCCACCACCCCTCGTATTCGCTGTCCGCCTTGTCGGGGTCGTCGAAATTGAAGTAATCGCGGTAGGGACTGTCCACCGATTGGAACGCGCCCTTTTCGTACCCCTCTTTGTTGAGGTATATGCCCTCGCGGTCCATCCATTTATGGAACGATCCGCAGTGATTGAACACGCCGTCGACGACTACCTTTATGTCCATTTCGTGCATCTTTCCGACGAGGTAAGCAAAGTACTCGTTCGACTTTTCGAGGTTCGCCTTCGCAACGGTACGCTTAATATACATAGGCGCGTAGCCGTTGTGGCGCTCCCAGTGCTGCATACGGTAGTCGTAATCTTCCTCGATACCCGCAAGGTGCGGATCGATATAGTCGTAGTCCTGCGTGTCGTACTTGTGGTTTGACGGCGATACGAAGAGCGGATTGAAATACACCGCCTCCACGCCGAGGTTTTTAAGGTACTGCAATTTCTGCTCCACGCCCTGCAAGTCGCCGCCGTAAAAATTGTTTACGTCAAGCGTGTCGGGAATTCTGTACCAGTCGTAAATTTTGCGCGAATGCCCGCCCGTATAGTAATACTCGTTGTCCGCGACGTCGTTGAAAGGATCGCCGTTGCAGAAACGGTCTACGTAAATCTGATAGAATACCCTGCCCTTAGCCCAGTCGGGTACTTTATGCCCGGGCACGAATGAAAAGTTGTATTCGTCCTGACTGTTGTTTACGGCTCCGAGTCTGTTGTAATAAATCTCGTCGTCCTCGTCGACAAGCTTGAAAAAGTAATTTACGGGCTTGTCGCCGCAGGTGAAAGTCAGAGTGTAAAAGTCGAAATTGTCACTGCGCTTGGGCAGTTTGGTCATAAGCCGCAGTTTGCCGTTTATTACCGCGTACGCTTTCAAAACGTCGTTTATCAGCGTGCGGAAGGTTAAAGTTACTTCGTCGCCCGCCTTCGGCTCGTAAGGTGTTTTGAAATCTTCCGTTTCGTCCGTGAATAATGCCTGTCTGTTAATCATAATTACCTTAAAAATTGTACCATAAAGGGCGGGTAAAGTCAATATGCAATTTTGGCAACCGATTGACTTTATGCAAATATTATGGTAATATTCATTTACAGTAATTCTGAGGTATGTAATATGTCGGAAGAAATAAAAGAAGAGCTTCCCGAAACAGAGGAAGCCGCACCCGTTGAGGAAAAGCCGAAAAAAGAGAAGCGCAAACTCACCAAAAAACAGGTCGTGCACGAAATTATAAGCTGGCTTTTAATGACCGTAGGCACGGTATTGGTTGCTGCGGGCGTTTACTTTTTCAAGGCGCCCAACCACTTTGCAACGGGCGGAGTAAGCGGTATTTCGATAGTGCTTGCAAAGTTCGTCCCCCTCAACCAGTCCACCCTCGTTATGATTATAAACGCGGCGTTGCTCGTAATCGGCTTTATATTTTTGGGCAAGGGATGCACGATACGCACGCTTTACTGTTCGCTTATGTACTCGGCGGAAAATATGCTTTTCGAAGAGTTTTTGCCCATAGAATCCCTTTCGGGCGGCACGCCGACCCTGACGGGGCAACCTTTAATGGAGCTTGTGTACGCAATGCTCTTGACGGGCATAGGCAGTGCGATAATGTTCAACTGCAAGGCTTCGTCGGGCGGCACGGACATAGTCGCGCTCATACTTAAAAAGTTCACGAGCCTCAACACGGGAATGGCGCTGCTCATTACCGACGCGGCAATTGCGTTTTCCACCTTCTTTATTTTCGGTGCGGAAGCGGGACTTTTCTCTATTCTCGGACTTTTCTCCAAGGCGTTCATTATCGACGGCGTTATAGAAAATATAGGCAAGACCAAATACATCACGATTATCACCACGATGCCCGACGAGATAGGCAAGTATATCACCACGGTTATGAAGCGTGACTACACGCATTACGTGGCGACGGGCGGATACACGGGCGCGGCAAAGACTATTATGATTACCGTCTGCAAGCGCAGCGAAGCTTTGAAATTAAAGTTGATGGCAAAAAAGCTCGACCCCGTTTCGTTTATTATAATCACCGACGCGAACGAAATACTCGGTAAGGGGTTCCGTGAAACGCTTTAAATCACTGCAAAACTTAAAAGCCGCGGCGCAATTGCGCCGCGGCTTTTTTTAATTCTTGATATCGGGAATTGTAATTATTCAGCCTCTTTAACAATAGTGAAGGTAATGTTACTATACACTTCCAGATAATACGTACCCGCAGTTTCAACCACTACAACTTTATAGTCGTCTGTCTCAAACGGTTCGCCTTCTTCGGGTATGTACATATACTTCTTATAATCAAGCGGAACAAGCTCTTGACCGCCGAAACTTGCTTCATACCCACTGCCAATCGCAACAGTCATCGAACCCCATTCAACAGATTCACTGCCTATTAATACCTTATAATTGCCGGCTTCCAATTCAATGGTTAACTTCTTGCAAGCCCACATATCATCAGGATCCAGACCCGAAACCGTGAAAGCTTCACCCACGGTGGGGTTATCTCCTTCTGCCACTACCTTGGAAACGGTTATCGTACCGCTGATGGGAAGAAACTCACCCTGATTTTCCGGATCTTCATTATTACTTGCTATGCCAATATAATAAGTGCCTGCGGGAAGCGTTATTGTGCCGTCCGCGGAGAGCTCTATCGGCGCCAATTCGTCGGATTTTGAACCGCCGGTCAAATATACTTCGCTTGCAGCAACGCCGTCAAAAATGAGTTTATACTCCCCTTCCTCGGCTATTTCAATGGAGTATACTTTGCCTTCCATATCAAGATTTTCAAATTCTTTTTCCACGTCGAGGCTAATTACGCCTTCCTCACCGGGGTCTTCTTCGCTGAGCAGAAGGGAAATTTCCGCGTCGAAAGCTTCTTCGGCTTCAGAAGAAATCGTAAGGCTTTCTCCTCCGATGGGATATCCGAAATCCAAAACACAATATTCCTGTGCGCCGCCGACCAATGTATACGTGTGCTCTACATTACCCTTACCCCAAACGTATTCAGAGTAAGTAACTACAATGGGAGTTTCGCCGGTATAGCTTAAGATACCGTAGCCGCTACCTCTTACGTCAACTCTTGCAGTCTTACCGCCACCTACGTTAACGGTTGCGGTAGCAGGAACTTCGGTCGGGTCAACGGGATTTTCCTCGGTGCCGTAGTCGGGAGCAAGCACGGTTACGGGAATAACTTTAATCTTATACGTTGCGCTCTCTTCACCATCGGGTGCAGATATTGAAAGCGTAACTTTTTCGCCCGCACTGAGCGTAATAGAATAGGGCAACTGGGTAATAACGGTTTTGTTTACTACTACTCCTACCTCGTTGTCTTCGGTAGAAATAATCTCGTATTTGCCCTCCGTTGCCGCGGTAAAGCTATACAACGATTCCTCGGCAGTAGCATTTACGGTAACTTCGGTGTTCAGCTCCAACGCCGTAACCGTCTTGTGGCAAACCGTACATTCGTCATTCTCGTCGAATACGTGGTCGCCATAGCCCGTTTCAACGTCGAACGATACGGATATTTCACTTTCTGCGTTTGCGTAGACGTAAGTATCTGCGCCCTGAACTTCGCAGGTTGCGTCCGTCTTATGCGTGGGCTCCGCGTAGTCATACAAGCCTGTGTTGATACCGGGCAACAGATGCTGAGTCAACTCCTCGGTTGCGTCGCAGTCGCCTTCGCCGGTGCACTCGCGTATTGCAAGACCGTTACCATAAAGCGTAGGCGCAGTCTCAACTTCCCATTCGCCCCAGACGTGGGAGTGAGTTTCGCCGCCCTGCTGAGCCTTGTAGCCGCACTTCGAGCAAGCGCCGTCGGTGCCGGTGGTGTCGCAAGTATCGTTAGTAAGTGTCAAAGCGTCGCATTTGCCGTCCGTATTGGCGCAAGTACCGTTGTGCGTACCGTTATTATTCGACGTCCACGAACCGTAGCTGTGGCTATGGGATGTACCTTCGCCACCGCCGCTGCTACCGCTGTCGCCGCCGTTACAAGCAACAAGTCCTATACCGCCCGCAAGCGCTATCGAGCAAGCAAGAGCCGCAAGTAACGCTTTCTTCGTTTTCTTCATAAATACCTCCATATATGCGGTTTTATCTATCCGCCGTAAAATTTTAGAACTTTATAAATTTATTCATAAAATTGTGCAAAATATGCAATATTTCTGAATATTTTTAGTTATTATAATAAAAAGCATTCGAAATGTCAACCATTTATACACTCATAACGATAAATATTCATTATGAAAGTATAAGAAAAATTAACCAGCCCCGCAGCAGCGTGTCGCTGCACCCGAATCATTTAATTGCAACAAAACCAAAGCCCCGCGCTTTAATTTCCGCGCGGGGCTGTAATCTTGTTTATTTTAAGCCGCGTCCTCTACGGTTATTTTGAACATTGCGTCTGCGGCGTAATTTTCGTCAACATCCATTTCGTTGGTTGATACCGCGAAATTGAGCGTCTGACCTGCTTCCACCACCATTTCAATAGTTGCGCCTTCTTCGTATATGTCATAAGGATCGCCGTCTTCAACTGATATATACGTAATTGCGTTTAAAGTCTTGAACGTATACTTGCGCGCCGTGCTGCCCTCATTTTGCAGAGTGAAATACAGCGTCACCGGCGCATAGGCAGTCTCGCCCCATCCTACTTCCGCAAACATATCCTCCTCGGAGCCGACCGTAACGATATAGTTGCCCGTTTCGGTACAATCGATAAGCTCGGGGTCTTCCTCATCGTACGACCCTTCAAGCCTTGTGCTGTTATTGCCGTCACCCTGGTATTCCTTGTATCCGCAAGTGCACGCTCTTTCCTTGACGCCTTCCTCGTTGGGTTCCGACCATTCGCCGAACGAATGCTCAGCATAGTCACTCTTTAAATTTTCGTGCCCGCACGTAGCCGCGTGCCAGTGTCCTATCGTGTCGTTCACCCACTCGTCCGTATTATAGGTATGCTCGTGAGCCTTCACAAACACAACCGAAATAGTATTGTTGGCGACGTCGTCAATATAATACGTGCCTGTCGTCAGATACAATTCCAGAGTAACGTCGGTAATTGCTTCCAGCGCACCGTCCTCGCCGAGCGTACCTACGGTAATATCACAAGCAATAAACGCCGTAATATTCGGCAACAGCACGTTCTCCGCACCCCATATCTCGTAGTAGCCGCTTTCCGCCACTTCGAAAGTGTACCTGGTTCCGCTTTCAGGCTGGTTTTCGGCTTGGGTAACGATTAATTTCTCAACGCCGCACGCCGCGCAGCCGCCGTTCACGCCGTCGGTGTCGTGCGCTGTCTTGGCGAGGGTATGCTCTTCGTTGTGCGAGCAAACGCCCGTATGTCCCGTGGGTCCTTCATTCGCGTAAACGTAGTCGTGAACGTTTGCGTCCTTGCCGACGTTGACGTCGAAGCTTACGTTTACGCCCTTTTCGGTATTATTATAAGTATAAGTGAGCACGCCGTCGGTCGCGCAGTCGGCCGCCGTCTTGGTGACGGGCGTGCCGTACGTTTCTTCGGAGAGCACGGGGAGCACGTGCTCCTTGTCCTCTGATTTCGCGTCGCAGCCCGATTTTCCGCAGGTTCTCGTTGCAAGACCCGTTCCGTCTTTCGAAGGGTTCTGCGCTACGGTCCAATCGCCCCAATCGTGGCTGTGCCCGCCGCCGCTGCCGCCGTCGCCGTTACAAGCCGCAAGACCTATTGCGCCCGCAAGAGCCGCCGAACAGGCAAGAGCCGCAAGCAATGCTTTCTTTGTTTTCGTCATAATTAACTCCTGATTTTGTGAATATGTACATAAATTGTAACGAATATATTACAAAAAGTCAAGCCCCGCGGAACGGCGTTCCGCGGGGCTTTTAAGTCGATTTACCTTATTTTACCAATTCAACGGCTTTCTTGGTAGCTTCCTTAATCTCTTCGGGAGTACCCTTCATCATCCAGCTGCCGCCGCAAGCGATAATCTTGTCGTAAGCGAGATATTCGAGGATATTGTCCGCCGAAATGCCGCCCGTGGGCATAATGTGCAGATAAGGGAACGCCGCGCAGATTGCCTTGATGGTCTTTAATCCGCCGTAGTTGGACGCGGGGAAGAATTTGAGCGTCGTCAGTCCCTTGGCGATTGCCGCCATTGCCTCGGTGGGAGTTACGATACCGGGCAGATACAGCATACCGTGCTCGGCGCAGCAGTCTGCAACCTCTTCGGAGAAGCCGGGGGATACGATAAACTTGGAACCCGCCGCAATAGCTCTTTCGCACTGGTCGCGGTTGATAACCGTGCCTGCGCCGACAAACATTTCGGGGAACTTCTGCGTTGTCAGCTTGATAGCTTCCTCCGCGCAAGCCGTACGGAAGGTGATTTCCGCGCAGGGCAGGCCGCCGTCGATGAGCGCCTGCATCTTGGGCAGAGTTTCGTCTAATGAGTTGAGCACCACTACGGGTACAATCTTCATTTTCTTAATCTGTTCGATAATTTGTTCGTTGGTCATAAATTGCCTCCATTAACTTTTATTTCCGAAATTTATTATATCACCGCCCGTTCTATTTTGCAATACCCAAAACAAAATTTGCCCCGCGCGTTTTGCAAACGCGCGGGGCTTTATTACCTTATATTATAAATAAGTCTTTAACTTTTTCTCGAAGCCTTCCTCGATAGCAATCAGTTCGGTGAGAAGCGCTTTAACGTCGTTGTTCATAATCTTTTCGCCGTCGGAAAGCGAGGTCTTCAATGAGGTTATGCCGTTTACGGTGCCCTTAATCATCATTTGGGCAACGTTCTGCTTGGAGTTGTCGGTCGCGGCGTTCATCTTGATTGCCGACCACATCATCGCCTTCTTTATGGGCGAGGGCTCCTTTAAATCGAGTTCGTAGCGGTTTGCAAGCTGCGCCGCCTGCGAACAGATTTTTTCGTATTCTTCGTGCTCTCTAAGAAGCTCTTCCTTAATATCCTCGTCCTCCACCGAAGGCAGAAGGTCGGTGATGGAAATCTGCGCATACTGTGCGTTGCGGTAAATTTCGGCTAAAACTTCGCTGTCGCTTTTAAGATTGTCCATTTTG
>CAMWKX010000058.1 GCA_947174955.1 uncultured Clostridia bacterium
TGCTCGTAGCTAGTTTACACCGTCTGCCCCGAATTTTCAAGCAGCTCTATGATATAGTCGCAGATTCTGAAACGCAATATATCCGAATCGAACATTAAATCGATAAGGTTGCTTTGATTGTACTCTTTCAGTGACGCCGCGTCGATTTTGGGCATCGAGAAGCTGTTTCCGTCCGTACACTGGTCAATTGCGTTGAACACCGCTTTCATTTCGAAGTAGGAAATAGCCGCCCTTGCTTTGTTTTTGACGTCGGTAAACAATTTGGTACTTCCTTTACCGACGAATATTTCTAGCGACGTATTGCTATTTACAAGCTGCTCCGTGAGTTTTGCCAGCACGATTTGACTCTGCATTATTACCTCGCGCTGTTCCGCCGTGGGATACTCGAAGCCGCCCGCGCCCAGCCTGCTTATCGCCGCGCCCGCGCCGAACATTTCTTCGAACGCCCGAATGAGCAGCCATACCTCGTTGTCGTCTATACAGCCGTATTCGTCTACCAACGCCCTGTCGACGATGAGATATGCGCTTTCCATTATACTGTCGGATACGGCTTTTAACAGCAGGTACGAATTAACTACCCTGTTCTCGCCGAAAAGGCTTTCCTTTATTTCGGAGAGCGAAACCTCGTCGAAATACTTGTCGCCTACGTTATCGAGGCTGTCGACAAGGTCTAATATCGCCTTGATTTCGCCGACTTTCAGCACCTTGATTCCGTCCTCGTAAGCCTTGGGATGGTCTGCGCCGAGGGTATTGTTCTCGCTTATCTGCTTGGTAAATACACCGCGCATCAGTATCGATTTGCATACCCTGTCCATATCCTCTATATTGTCGAGTACCGTATTTATATCGAGATTGTTCAGCTTGTTAAAGTCGTCTATTTTAAGCGCGTTGATTGAGTCAATCAAGTCGGCAATCAGTTCTTCCTTATACCTCGACGACGATTCCTTTATCTTGTAGAGCACGTTTTCGTCGATTAACTGTACGGGTTTGCCATCTTCGTCCGTGCCGTTCAGCAGCACGTCGTTGAGCGCCGTGCTCATTATTCCGCTGAATATGAGCGAGGGATAAACCACGTTCAGCTTGGTTCCCTCAAAGCCTTCTGCCGGTTCGTTGAGCGAAAGAATTTCCGATTTTATCCTTTCCGACAACCCGTCGCCGTCAAGGTCCTTTATATCAAGGTTGAATACGTTGAGCACGTTGGACAGACTGTTCAGCTCCTTTTCGGTATAGTAGCCGTCGTTGCCCTTTGCGCCGAACAGAATACCTTCGTCGACAGTGTCCGTGAGCAGGTCGTCGAGCCGCGCGGATATCGCGCCCCGCACCACTTCGGACGCGTAGCTTACCGTAAGCCGCGAGACCTGCGAGTTTTCAATCGACGGCGCGTTCATATTTTTAAGGAAATCCGAAAGACTTTCTTTAAGCGCGGTTTCTTTGAATTCAAACTCTTCCGCCGAGGAAATACTCATAATTTCGTCGAGCGAAGTTATAAGCCGCACCACTTCTTCCTTCCAGGGGTTGGATGCGTTGAAATTTTTAAGCTTTTCTTCCGTCGCCGCGTTCGTGAACTTTTCCGAAAGCCTTAACATATCTTTCACGTCGGGATTGTCGACGAGCGAGCCGACGATCGACGCCGAAAGAATGTAGCTTGCCGAAAGCATCTGCTTGTTTTCTTTAAGCACGAGCTTACTAAGCACCGCGGAGATATCCGTTTCGGCAGACAAGTCCAGCGCTTTGACTATTCTCAGCACGTTTTCTATTTCGCTCTTTCTTACTACCGCGGGGATGCTGTCGCCTTCCAGAGTCTGCAACGCCACGTCGGGAACTATGAGGTTGAAGCTGCCGAAATCGTTGCTTTCACCCGTAATGAAATTGGACATAGTGTAGTGTATGACGCCCGATTTCAGACAGGTTTGCAGATTTTTATCAGTAAATTCGTCCGACGTGAATTTGTCCAAAATACCATTTCCGTCCAAAGTGCCGTTTACGACTTCGGATATCTCTATATCCGCCGCTTTGAGCGCGTCCAACAGATTTCTGAGTTCGCCCTGTCTGCCGCCCGCGGTTACCCAGCCTTCAAGGCTGTCTTTGAGCGCCTGCGACATAATTACCGTCGTATCGTCCTTCAACGAATTTACGAGGTGCATTGCGACCGTGCCCTCGAATATTCTGCTGCTTTCGAGCAAGGTCGTGAAAATTTCCTTTTCCACAAACTCGGCTATTGCTGTCTTCATATCCGCGTCGCCGTCTTGAAGCACGGGCAGTATGAATTCGACAAGCTCGGAAAGATTGTCGAACAGCGCCGTCAGCTCCTCCGCCTTTATGAACTTTACGACTAACCCGTCGGCGTTCTTTTCACGCGCGACCTCGGGAACGTAAGCGTAATCCTCGCCGTACTTTATCATAGCCGCCGAAATAACCGAGCGGAGCAGTTTGGACTGCACTATGTATCCTGCGAGCGTGTTGCCCTGTTCGTCCTCTTTACCGACAGTTTCGGCAAGACAGTTGAGGAAGCTCTCCATATCCCTGTCCTTGTCGAAATCGTTGAGTATCGGCAGAAGCTCGCTGTTTTTGCCTATGGCGGACAGACCGTACAAAACGTTGTACGTTTCGCCCGTTTCCACAATCTCGCCTCTGTCGTTATACACCGTTTCGTATACCATATCGCGCGGTATATAAATGCCTTCGAACAGACTGCCGAGAGCCTTCTCTATCAGGGTGTATATTTTGCCCGTGGCAAGCGTTTTGCCGAGCACGCGCGAGCTGAGTACGCCCTCGGTAATGATGTCGTAATACCCGATATTCTTTTCATAGTCTGGCTGGTTTTTATCGAATACCGCTATGACCGCCTCGAAAGGCTTTTTACCCGAAGCAACGTTGTTGTACAGCTTTACCGAAGCTTCGGCTACGTCGATAAACGTGTTTATCTCGCTTACCCATTCGATACCGTCTTTGTAGATTTCGTCGTATCTTACTCCCTCGGAACCCTCTTCGGTGAGATAGCAGTTCACCGCGTAGGTATAAAGTCTGCCGAGCACGGGGTCGAGCTCTTCCGCTCTGCTTTCGTTTAAGATAGATAATTTTCTTACCTCGGGAAGAACGTCCGCAACCGTATTCAATATATCGTCGGTCGTCGTGAGTTTTTGCCCGAGCACGTCCAGCACGAGATTGAATACCGTCTGCACGTCCTTTTTATCAACTAGCTGGGATACGTTAATATAAGGCTGCACGACTTCGAACGGCGTGCCCGCAAACGCTTCCTTCAAGCTCCTTTCGTCGGGAATTACGTCGGAAAGATATCCCTTTTTGAACAGTATCTTTAAAAGCTCTCTGTTCTGCTCGCTGACCGAGGAAGCAAACGACATATCGTCGATGTTCGCAACCGCCGAATTGACGAACGACATTGCGAAATTTATTATGTAAGTCTTTGCGTCGAACTCGCTGATAAGGTCGTTGAACTCGGCGCGGAACCCCTCCTTCTGCATTACGCCCATAACCGTGTCGAACGCGGACTTGGTTGCCTCGCCCTTTACGAGCGGCTTTATTTCGTCCCCGCCGTACTTTAACAAAAGTCCGAGCGTGTCGCGGGCAAAGTCGGTGTACGCGGCAAGCTCCTCGCGGAATACCACGTTGTCGGATATGCCAAACTCGCCGTCGTCAAGCTCGCCCGAGAATACCATATCCGCGGCGAAAAGATAGTACGGAACGTCGTCCGTCGAGGAAATACCGTTTAATACCTTAAATATGCCGTAAGTGCCGTACCCTTCGATAGAACGGTATACGGAGTAATATTCGTTGATATCCTTGTCGCCGAAGTCGAAGTCCTTCATCTTGCCGTCGCCGCGCCCCGCCACTACGTAGAGCGCCGTGCCGAGGAAGGACATAGCTATAAGTCCTGCGCATACGCCGCGCACGAGTCCGACTACGCCGCCGCCCACGCGGTGCTTGGAATACCGTCTGTCCGTCAGATTGTCTGCGTACTGAGTATTTATCTTCTTTTTGTACTTCCTCTCGGAATAACAGAAAAGATAAATTACGTACATAATTAATTTGAGCAATCTGTAAACGATATAAAGGACTATTGCGAACGCAACGTGGTATATGAGGTCGGCGAGGGTATAAATGTACGCCTTGCTTTCGCCGAGCATAATCGCAAAGTCGCCCTTGATTACCGTAGGCAGCCACTCGACGAACACGTCCTTCAAGCCGACACAACCCGCGCTGACGCCCATTTTCGTGGCAAACGCGCCGCTTCCGCCGCAGAAGGTATCGACAAGATTAAGCAAAAAGACGTCCACCTGAGGCAGTTTTACGAGCGCTACGAACAATATTATGCATACTATCGCCGCGCCCACTTCGTGCGCGAGAAGTATTAAACTCTTTCTCAGTCCGCGCCACACGCCCCACAGAGTTTTAGTCAATACTGCCAACGTAAACAGCAGCGTGGGCACCCACTTGACCAGGAACGCGACGAAATCGGGCAATTTCCAGCTTATCGCATTTATAATTAAAATTACGCCGAGCGCAATATATATGAGTACCGCCGAAATCGACAGAATTACCGCTAAAAGCTTAAACTTGCGGAAAAGTATGACGAGCAAAAGAAGCACGGCGGCAACGGCAAACAGCAGCATCTGCCAGTTTGCGAATATGCCGTTTATGAAGTTTTCCAAGCCCGATGCGAGCATATTCATTGCGCCGTCCTCCTTTTAAGATTTTTTAAAATTATTTTAGTTTACAATGTGGTTGGGTGCGATAAACGAACCATTTGGATAGATAAAGTTATTTGCCAGCGCCGCGTTGCAACCCTTGAAAGCTTCCGACATAACGGTAACCTTTGCGGTAGCGTTGAAAATTCTCAGGTTTTTGCAGTTGACGAACGCGCCCGTTTCCACCGTTATTTCAAAGTTTACCGTGACGGTGGCTATTTTGGAATTCTTAAACGCGCCGCCGTCGATTTTCGTAACCTTGTATCCGCCCAACTTTTCGGGAATAACAAGGTTGCTTTCACTGCCGAGATAGCCGTATATCGCCGCGTCCTCCGACGCCGTTATGCGTACAAGATAGTTGCCGTCGGTGAACTTTTTCGTATCCTTTTTGAAGATGATCATAGATATGACCACGAAAAGGATTAACGCAGCTATCACGATTCCGTTGAACACTTTGGGTAACAAAGCAAGATTTCCCGAAGTCACGTCCTTTATCTGGAATAAGGAATACTTGCTCTTTTGCGTCTTGTCCTTGTCGCGCTTGCCCTTTTTATCCTTGGCATTTTTCTTGTCTTCGTGCCCGTCGCCCTCCTTCGGCTCCGTTTGCTCCTTGAAAAACGTGCCGAATTTGTAGGCGCTGTCGAGGAACTCGCCCTCTTTCCACACGAACCTGTCGTACGCCGCCTGAATTAAGCGCACCGATATAGTCGAGCATTCGTAGTTGACTTTCAGCTTTGCCTTGGGTACGAACTCCTCCTCCGCGCCCGCCAAAAACTGATCGTACATAACCACCGACTTCTCTATCAGATCTCCGTCCACGTCGTACTGGCATACTTCAAACTGCATTCCGAGAAGCTGCTGAGTGACGTTGTTGCTGAACCTGAATATTATATATTTGAGCTTTGACTTGTCGTCCTGAAATACGATGTATTCGTTCAGCGTTGCGGGCTCGTCGGTCTTGCCGTCGTATTTAATCTTGGTTACGGTATTAAACGAACTCATATTCCAACGCGCCTCCGTTCATTGCTTTTGCGTTCTTGCGGCGGAAACCGAGCACCGTTATAAAGTAACTCAATACCGAAAGTACGAACGTTGCCGCCAACGCAATATAGTTTATCGGACTGTTGAGATACTGGTACGTCACGTTTCTTCCGTACAGATAACTGCCGCCGATTACCTCCGCGATAACGTGCCTGAGCACAAACAGCGCGGTAAATAAAAGCACGCTCTTTATGCACGCGAAAATGCGCAGCCTCTGCAACGAAATGGGGCGCACGTAATTACGGTTAACTTCCAAACCGTCCGCCTCGGCTATCACCACGTTGACGTGCTTGCACCCTCTTTTGAGCGCAATTATCCTCGACGACAGCTCGGTTAAATCCCACTGCGTCATTTCGAGCACGGATATTACCCTTTTGCGGCGGGAAAACTGCACGACGTAAAACCTTATATACTTGAACTTTTCGGTAAAATTGCACACGAGATACTTCTCGTACGCCGATTTGCACACGACGTACTTCTTTATGAACCTGCGCGTTTCCCCCGACGTCAGATATATGGAGTTGACCGAATTGACCGACTTCTCCTTTTTCAACAGCTCGTCGTCGTGATAGCTGTGGTAATATTTATTTTTGGTAAGATTTGTGCATACGAGTACTATTATGCCCGCGATAAACATTACCGCCGATATAAGACATAATATCCTCCACCATAACATTATCATAATAACCTCTGTTTACGCAGTAAAATTATAAGCCGCTCTCTTCATCAAAGCCGTCGAAACCGCCGTCTTCTTCAAGTCCGTCCGCCGTTTCCGTCTGCGTGACGGGCTCCGTCTGCTCCGCAGCTACGGGTTGTTCGGGCTGTGCCGCGGGTGCGGATTGAACAGGTTGCGCGGGCTGCCGCACGGGCGCGGGTTGCGCCGCGGGTGCGGGCTTGCCCAACTTCTTTTTGGGCTTGTGCTGATGCGCGAGTTCTTCCGCAGGGGGCATTTTTTCCTCGATGCCTTCGTCGAAGAGCGCGTTTAAGTTATCCGCTATCTCTTCCCTGTCCACCCTTGCGCCGCTGATTTTTTTGATATTTATGCCCGACGTACGCTTGCGCGCGTTTACAGGGTCGAGCGCGATATCTTCGAACAGCAGTACGAGCGCAACGTTCTGCGTCATATTCAATACGGGTATCGTGAAGCCCGAAATGAGTATGGACGCAAGCACCCATAACAGTACTAAAAGCAGCGTATACTTCTGCCCTCCCGCCAAAAGCGTGATGAGCAGAATTCCGCCGACGCATATGCCCGCTATTAAGAGCATTGCCGCCGCGGGCACGAACACGCATAAGATTACCGTCATTTTGCCGCGGCTCTTCATCGAGTTCACGCACACCGATACGACGTCGCCTGCCGAAAGCTCGGGATTGCTGTCGATTACGTAAGCCGTGGGCGAGAACACCGCGACTACTATTATAGTGTAAATGCCGTAAATTATCAAGCAAGGAACGGCAAAAATTATATAAACCACACTCACGTAGCTTGCCGCAACGAACTGCGCGATTGCAAGTCCGAGCGCAAATATCACGCCGCAGATAAGCGATACGAGCAGAAGTCCGCCGAGGTACATCAAAATCTCGATTACGGTTGCCACTATC
>CAMWKX010000059.1 GCA_947174955.1 uncultured Clostridia bacterium
TCTGCTACTACTACGACCACTACGGCGTAGAGCACGACGACAAGGACAAGGGCGATAAGCTGACCTGCAAAGTCGACGTCGACTATACGAGCGGTCTTACAATCTACAACGCTTACACCGCTTACGAAAAGAGCACGCTCGAAAATATGTCTGCGGAAGAAAAGGCAGAGCTCAACGAAAAGGTCTACAACAAGAATACGGGTAGAAACAAGGCTACTATCGACTTCCCCTTAAAGCTTGCGCACAACGGCACTTACTACAAGTTCAAGGCGGAAAAGACGGGCGTTTACCAGGTGCGTTCCTACACCAAGGGCTGCTCTCCCACGAGGGCTAGCACCGCCGACAACACCGACTTGTACGTAACCGCCGACCCCGGGCTTACAATTTACGACGGAAACGGCGTTTATATGAGAACCATAGATGGCGTACTCGACCACGACTCGTTCAAGATCGGGGGTTACGAGGGCTTTAACACCTACGTTGCTATGGACGCGGGCGAGGAAATTTACCTCTACCTCGAAACGACGGCTTCAACCAAGTCGTACTACGACTTCGAGATAACCTACCACGAAGCTCCGTTTGAAAAGCTTATAGTATGCACGACGGGCAACGGCTGGTGGTCGTATAACGAGCGCGAAGACGGTTCGATATTCCAGTACTACGACGGCATACCCGTTATGTACGACAGCATAAGCGGCGTATACTGCGCGGTCAAGGACGGCAAGCCCGACCCCGAACAGCCCGTATATATCGATATGCTGTACAGCAGCTTCTTTATGTGCAATTTCCCCGAGTACTATTTCGCTTCGCTGCAATATATGATTAAGGACAATGCGTTCAGAAACCATATGTATCAAGGTCCGAAGTGTCAGGCGACGATGGAAAGGTTGCTTGCCGAGTCACAGGACAGACCCGTAGCAGACCCTCTGCACGGACTGGTTCCCGCCACCGAGGAAGTCGTAGACATTCTCAACCGCTTTATAGACGAAAACGTCGACGGCGGCAGGGGCGAAGGCAACGGCTGGCTTGCGTTTGCTGTGTACAACGCGAAATTCGGCAAATAAAAAAACGTGAAATAAATTTTCAAGGAGCAATAAAATGAAAAGATTTTTAAAGATTTTGGCGGTAGCGGCAATCGCAGTAGCGGCGGCAATCGCCTGTGTGTTCGTCGGTTGCGGCGACAAAGGCGGCGACAGCGGTTCGGCTGACTATAACTTCACTCTCGTATACGAGGGCGGCGCCAAGGACGGTCAGGCTGTCAACGGACAGGCGGACGGCAATATGTCGGGCGGCAAAGTGGCAACTCAGCTTTGCGTAGGCTCCAGCTGCCAACCCCTTACTTTGGCTAACATTTATCCCGACGCAAACGGTAAGCTCAGCCTGTCGCAGGCTAAGGTTAACGAACTGTTCAGCTCTGAAACCGACGTAACCGAATTCGTGTTCCACGCTTTGAACATTACCGGTTACAAGAGCGATTGCGAAGTTGAAGTTAACGGCAAAGGTAATTATACTCTTAAAATAACGGTATCCTGATACGATAAATAAAACGCCCCGCGGCATTTGCCGCGGGGCGTTTTATTTAGTTTTTATTTTTATCCCAGAGCCTTGATTATTTCAGCCCTTAACGTTTCTTCCGGACAACTGCCCTGCTTTACGAAGGTAATTCTGCCCGACGCGTTGAGTATAACCGTCATAGGGAACGCGTACTTGCCGCCCAGCATTCCGTAGGTGTTAAGCTCCTCGGTATCCTGCGCAAATACTAACTTGTAGCTGTTCCACGCCCTTCCGTTCTTATCCTTTGCGGTATCGAGGAAGTGCTGAACGCCCGATTGAGGCACCGCCGCATAGCTGTGTATTACGAACATATCTATTTGGTCCATATACTCTTCGTAAACCGTTTCGAACTCGGGCAATTCCGCCTTGCAGGGGTCGCAATCGGTATACCAGTAATTGAGTACCGTCACCTTGCTTATGCCGTACGTACTTACGCTCTTTGCATCGTTGTCCGATTTGTAAGTGGAAAGAATAAATTCGGGGCACTTATCGCCGACGTGATATACCAGCGTACTCTTTTCCTTGGTTAACGCGTATCCCAAAACCGCGCCTATGAGCAATAACGTTGCAAGCACCCACGCCACGAACTCGACTACAAACCTCGGCTTCTTAAACGCCGCCTTGACGGCTTGCAGCTTTTTGCCCTTGGGCTTTTCCTCGGTCTGCGCAACCGCAGTTTCTTCCACTGCGTTTGCAACCGACATATCCGCATTAGCCTTCGCAAGCTCCAAAAGCTGTATCTTTTCACCTTCAACTACTGCAGGCTGATTAATAGGCGTTGTATTCTTTAAGAAAATCTGACTGCCCTTCCAGCTTATCGCCTGAACGGGGCAAACGGAGATACATTCGCCGCACTGTATGCACTCGTGGTCGCCCACGTGCTTGATATCCATTTTACAACCCTGCACGCACAGTCCGCAGTCGATACACTTGTCCTTGTCGAGCTTGACGCCAAGTAGCGAAATTTTGCAGAACAGCGAATATATCGCGCCGAGCGGGCAGATAAAGCGGCAGAAGAAGCGGTATATGAATATGCTTGCAACCACCACTACCACCAGCACGCAGAACTTCCAGGTGAACAGATATCCGAGCATTCCGAAGAAGTCGGAATTGTTGGGGTTGGATAACAGCGATATCGCTCCGCCGAACGTACCCGCGGGACAAACGTATTTACAGAACGACGGTATGCCCGCATAGATTATTGGTATCGCTATCACTATCGCAAGCAGAACGTACTTGAAATAAGATAACACGCGTGTAAAACGGTTTTTTCTCAGCTTGGGAGTGCGTATCTTGTATAAAAGTTCCTGAATAAGTCCGAACGGACACAGAAAACCGCAGATAAGTCTGCCGAGCAACAACCCGAACAATAACAATATGCCGAGTATGTACGACGGCGCGGTTCTGCCGCTTTGCGCCAGAGAATCCTGCAACGCGCCGAGCGGGCACGCTCCCACCGCTCCGGGGCAGGAATAGCAGTTGAGTCCGGGTACGCACACCTTTTTAGTGTCGCCCGTGTAAATCTTGCCCGTGGCAAAGCCCTTTAAATTGGCGTTTGTGAGCAGTGCGGCGTACAGCTGAATTATTCTGCGCTTAGTGGGTTTGTGGGCGATAAACCAATTTTTAACGTTTGTAAAAAACTTTTTCATATCAGCCCAGCCCTATACATTCGGTACAGATATTTATCGCCTTGATAAATACCCCGCGCGCATTGCCGTTCAACGCGCCCCATATTATGAACGCCACGGCAATCACCGCAACCGCAATGCGTATGCCGAGTAACACCCACTTGTTATCCAGCACGGCAACCGCCGATTGCAATTTGGTCTTTTCCTTAATCTGTATCTTCTGTCCTCTCGTCACCTTCTGCACGAGCGGCAGCATAGCTTTTACGGCAAACTTTTCGTAAACCGCCGCGCCGCACACGACCAAAAGCCCCGCGAATACGCACGGGAATATATTTTTGACCATATTCAGAATTTCGTGCGTGACGCTCTTGTTGGGGAAGTTCGAGGGTATGCACAGATACACGAACCCGTACACGCAGGCAATGCCAAACAGCGCCCACGCCGCGCATCTGAGCGCGAATATTACCTTTTTCGACTGCGCTATCTTGGCAAAATCGCCTTCCATTCCCTCGGGAGCGGTTTGCGGCATACGCTTATCGAGGCGCGCGAGCTGTAAGTCGGGACATATTTTGCGCGGCTTAACTTTCACGGGGAAAACTTCCCACAGCACGAAGCCGACCACTATTCCCGCTATCCACAGCCAGAAAAAGAGGTCGATTTTAGAAAGCGCTTCCACTACTCTTTCGCGGGTGAAAATATCGCCCGAGTAGCCCTCCGCCGTACCCGTCAGATACAGCGTAAGCACCTGCCATATGAACAGCGCGCCCACCACAACGGTGAATGCGCCGAATATTATTCCGTAGCTTAAACGCACGGTTTTGCAAGTTTTTTCTTTCATTAGTAAATATATTATATCAACGCGCGCGCGTAAAGTCAACATTTTCCCGCTTGACAAAGGTTGGCAAATGACTATATAATCTATGTGGTGTTACTATGGATAAAAAGTTGTATACAGACTATCTGAACATTTTGAAAGAAGAGCTTCTGCCCGCTATGGGCTGTACTGAGCCCATTGCAATTGCATACGCGGCGGCTCTTGCCAGAAACGCTTTGGGAGCTTTACCCGAGCGCGTGGAGATTACCGTATCGGGCAATATCTTAAAGAACGTCAAAAGCGTTATCGTGCCCTCCACGGGCGGACTTAAAGGCGTTGCGAGCGCGGCTGCCGCAGGTATAGTTGCGGGCAGGCACGAGAAAAAGCTCGAAGTACTCTCCGAGCTGACCGCAAGCGACATCGAGGCAATTAAAGCGTACATATCCGCTACTCAATTCACAGTCAAGGCGGCGGACAGCGGCTGCATTTTCGATATAGGCATAGCCGTTTTCAAAGGCTCCGACCGCGCTTACGCGCGCATCGAGGGGCATCACACCAACGTTGTGGAAATTTCCAGGAACGACGAAAAGCTTTTAGCCAAAGACGTCGTTGAAGAGGACTCGAACGACGGTATGACGGACAGAAACTGTCTTTCGATCAAGCACATTATCGAATTTGCCGACAGCGTTGACGTGAACGATATCGACGAAATTATTTCGCGCCAGATAGAGTACAACACCGCCATTGCGAACGAAGGTCTGAACGGTGACTACGGCGCGCGCGTGGGCAAGGTGCTTTTAGACAGCTTCGGCGACGGCGTGCACAACCTTGCGCGGGCTACCGCGGCGGCGGGCTCGGACGCGCGTATGAACGGCTGCTCTTTGCCCGTTGTCATTGTTTCGGGCAGCGGCAATCAGGGTATGCCCGCCGCTCTGCCCATAGTCGTCTACGCTGAAAAAATGAACGCGCCGCGCGAAAAACTGTTACGCGCGGTCGCGCTTTCCGACCTTATTACCATTCATTTGAAGACGGGCATCGGCAGGTTGTCTGCGTACTGCGGCGCGGTTTCCGCGGGTGCGGGCGCGGGTGCGGGCGTTGCCTATCTTTGCGGGGGCGGTTTCGAGGAGATTGCGCACACTATCGTAAACGCGCTTGCGATTACGTCGGGACTTATCTGCGACGGCGCCAAGTCGAGCTGTGCGGCTAAGATTGCTTCGGCTGTCGACGCGGGGCTTTTGGGCTATGAAATGTTCAAGCGCGGCAGTCAGTTTTACGGCGGCGACGGCATATTATGCCACGGCGTGGAAAACACCATCGACAACGTTTGCGACCTTGCCCGCGTGGGTATGAAGGAAACCGACGAGGAAATTATCCGCCTTATGATTAAGGATTTAGGTTAACTAAATAATCAAAAAGCTCTCCTTTGCGGAGAGCTTTTTTTATTTCGATTTTATACTCCTACCCATAGCCAGGCAATTAAAGCCATAATGCCGAAAACCAAAATCACGATAACGAACACGGGCAGATACGCCGCGAACGCCGCGCGGACCATCATCCAATACTCCTTGCGGGATACCTTCTGCCTGTGCCTTTTCATTCCGCTGTCCTTGCGCTTTTTTAAAGTCGGGTCGTACCAGCGGAACCCCTCTACGTTCATATCCGCAAAGGTCGTTTCCATATCCAGATCGTCGGGTTTCTTATTCTTTTTCGCCATTATCAGTCTTTTTTGCGCGAGGCTTTGTCGTCTTCTTTACCGTCGGTTTTTTCTCCGCGTAAGGTGCGACCTCCGCGGATGTCTCGGACACTGCGAGAGGAGCGTCCTCTGCGGGTGGTGTAGTTACAGCTTCCGTATCCGCTGCGGTCGCACCGCCCTCTGTAGGAGGTACAACCTTGTCGGGTGCAAGCTCGGCGGGAGCCTCGGCTACCTGGGGTGCGGTCTCTGTAACGTCTGCTACCTCAGCGGGAGGAACGTCCTCTGCGGGTGGTGTAGCTACAGCTTCCGTTTCCGCTGCGGTCGCGCCGTCCTTCTTGATTTTCTTAACAACGTTATCGACGGTTTCAACTACCTTAGTCTTGACAACGTTCCAGGGCTTTTTGGCTTCCTTTTCGGCAAGAAGCTTTTCCTGCTCGTCGTTAACGTCAGCCTGCGCGAGCAACCTTTCGGTGTCCTCGGCGCTGTTGTAAAGATGGCAGGCGCAGAAATGTCCTTCCTCTATCTCCCTGTATTCGGGAGCGATGCGTCCGCAGATTTCCATACAGTGCTCGCAGCGCGTGTGGAATTTACAGCCCTTGGGCGGATTGACGGGCGAGGGAATATCGCCCTTCAACATTATTCTGTTCATTTTTACGTGCGGATTGGGCACGGGAACCGCCGAGAAAAGCGCCTTTGTGTAAGGGTGCAGAGTATTGTTGAATATCTTTTCCTTACTGCCGTACTCGACTATGTTGCCGAGATACATTACGCCTACGTCGTCGGATATGTGCTTTACAACCGACAAGTCGTGCGAAATGAATATGTAAGTTAAGCCCAGCTTTTCCCTCAGCTCGATGAGCATATTTATAACCTGCGCCTGTATGGATACGTCAAGCGCGGATACCGGCTCGTCGCATACGACAAGCTTAGGCTTTAACGCAAGCGCGCGCGCAATACAGATACGCTGTCTTTGTCCGCCCGAAAATTCGTGGGGATAACGCTCGAAATAGTGGGGCTGCAAGCCGCACATTTCCATTACGTTCAGAACGTAGTCGTGGTAGCCCCCTTTGTCCACAAGTCCGTGCTGGCGCGCCGACTCCCCGATTATTTCGCCTACGGTAAGACGGGGCGACAGGCTCGCGTACGGGTCCTGGAAAATCATCTGCATATTGGGGCGCAGCTTGTCGAACTCGCGGTTGGATATCTTCGCCACGTCCTGACCTTCGAATATTATCTCGCCCTCAACGCCGTCGTACAGTCTTAAAAGCGAACGTCCCATAGTCGATTTGCCGCAACCCGACTCGCCGACTATACCCAGCGTTTTGCCCTTGTAAAGCGTGAACGAAATGCCGTCCACCGCCTTTAAAAACTTTATGGGCTTGCCGAAAAAGTTGGTGTCGACGGGGAAATACTTCTTTAAATTTTTAACTTCGAGGAGCGGTTCGCCCTTTGCGGGCATATCCTGCACAACGTTTTCGTTATTGTCCATTGCCGTCCTCCTTCGTATCTTCATACAGATAGCACGCCACTTTATGCGTAGGCGATACCTGCACGTACCCGGGGTACTCGCCCGCGCACTTTTCCTTGCACATTTCGCATCTGTCGCGGAAATAGCAGTAATCGGGCATATTTATGGGGTTGGGAACGAAGCCGGG
>CAMWKX010000060.1 GCA_947174955.1 uncultured Clostridia bacterium
ACTATAAACATTTTAACAGTATTTTATCATAAATTGCAAGTAAAACCGCGTATTTTTACTAAAATCAAGGGGCGAAAATTAAACGTAAACTGCGTATTTACAGAATAAAATTTTACTGTTACAATCTTTGCGTAACCAAATTTCGGGAGGAAAAATTATTATGAAAATGTGCAACAGCGAGGCAATGAAAGCAATTAAGGAACTTGAAGAAAAGAAAAAGAACATAATTTATATAGAGAATAACCGCAGCCGCGTTTCCTATAAAGAGGGCGAAAAAAGGGTGCCGACCAATTACGGGTACGCCGAAACGCGCAAGGCGATTGCGGAAATCGACGGGCGCATAAGAGCAATCAAGCACGCGCTTTCCGTATGCAACTGCACCGCCGTCGTCGACGACTTCGGCATAACCATAGGCGAAGCTTTGGTCTATCTTGCGCAGCTCAACGCGGAATACGACCAGCTTGACAAACTTAGCGCTTACAACAAGCTTTCGCGCACCATTACCTACAACGGAGTTACCGAATACACAGAGTGTCTTTACGAACCCGACGAGGTTATAAAGGAAATGGAAGTTCTGCATAAAAAAATCTGCAAACTGCAGGTTGCCATCGACAGAGCCAATCTTACGAATTTCATAGAAGCTTAAAAAGTTTTCCCGCACGCACTTTTGGCACGCACAGAATACCTGTGGATAGGTGCTTGTAATTGTTGCGGTTTATTGCAACGGTTAAAGCTTTTCAGTTGTCGGTTATTTTATTAAAGTTTAATGTTTTTAAGGAAATAAAAGGCTGAAAACTTGCGTGCGAAAACTTGTCTTTGTCACAACGTCGGGAAATCGGATCCCGGGGTTCACCGGCAAGGGCGTTACGGGGAAGTATCGGGTTATAACCGTATAAATTTTTAAGGAGGTGATGCCAATATGATGATTATTGAGGGCAAATACAATACGGCGAAAATATTTACGGACGTTATCGAAGGCGGCGCCATAGAGCAAATTCAGGCGGCGTGCGATTTCGCCGCGTTCAAAGGACTTAAAATCCGCATTATGCCCGACGTGCACGCGGGCGCGGGCTGCACTATCGGCACGACTATGACAATCAAAAACAAAATCGTGCCCAATATGGTCGGCGTCGATATAGGTTGCGGTATGGAAGTTGTTCAGCTCGAACAAAAAGAGCTCGACCTTAAAAAACTTGACGAGCTCATTTACGAGCGCATACCCTCGGGTATGAATTGCAGAAAGTCCGCCCACTCCTTCCGCTCGGAAATAAATCTCGAAGAATTGCGCTGCCTTGCGCACGTCAACACCACGCTTGCCTATAAATCTATAGGAACGCTTGGCGGCGGAAATCACTTTATAGAAGTCGACACCGACGAGGACGGAAACAAATACCTTGTCGTGCATTCTGGGAGCCGCCACCTCGGGCTGGAAGTCGCGGAGTACTATCAGCAAGAAGCCTACCGCAATCTCTGCGGCAATTCCGACGGGCAGATTAAGGCGGCTATCGCCAGGCTGAAAGCGGAAGGTAAAAACAACAAAATTCAGTCGACGATAGAGAAAATGAAGGCAAAGCAAATCGATATCCCGCCCGAAATGGCTTACGTTTCGGGACAGCTTTTCGGCGACTATATTCACGATATGAAGATAATTCAGCAGTTTGCCGTACTCAACAGAAAGGCGATGGTCGACGAAATTTTAAAGGGGTTAAACCTTACCGCGGTCGACTGCTTTACCACCATTCACAACTATATCGACACCGAAGAAATGATTTTGAGAAAGGGCGCGGTTTCCGCCAAAAAGGGCGAAAGACTGCTTATCCCCATCAATATGCGCGACGGCTCGCTTATATGCGTTGGCAAGGGAAACAAGGACTGGAATAGGAGCGCGCCGCACGGAGCGGGCAGACTTATGAGCCGCGGCAAGGCGTTTGCAACGCTGACTATGGAAGAGTTCAAGGAACAGATGGCGGGCATATACTCGACGTCCGTTACTCCTCAGACTTTGGACGAAAGCCCTATGGCGTATAAAAAGCTCGAAGACATTGTCGACAACATTACCCCTACCGTTAAGATTGAAAAAAGGATTACGCCCATATACAACTTCAAGGCAAGCGAAACTTTCGGACGGCGAAAAAAATAACTTGCAAAAATTGCCGTCCGCATTTATAATGTTTCAAAAAGGAGGCATTGAATGTTAGGCAATTTTACTTACTGCAACCCCACTAAACTCTACTTCGGCAAGGACGCTTTGGACGGACTTTGCGAGGAGCTCCCCAAGTACGGCAAAAACGTGTTGCTCGTTTACGGCGGCGGCTCGATAAAGAAGAACGGCATTTACGACAAGGTCATAAAGATTTTAAAGGACAACGGCAAGAATATTTATGAGGACGCGGGCGTTATGCCCAACCCCACCTCGGACAAGCTCAACGAGGGCATTGCGCGCGCAAAGGCGGCAAAAGCGGATTTGATTTTGGCTGTGGGCGGTGGCTCGGTATGCGACTACGCGAAAGCCGTTTCCGTATCCGTTCACTGCAACGACGACGCCTGGGACAAGTACTTTATCCGTTTCGAGGAGCCTACCTGCGAGATTATCCCCGTCGGTTGCGTTCTGACTATGGTAGGCACGGGCAGTGAGATGAACGGCGGCTCGGTTATCACCAACCACGCGCAGAAGCTTAAAATCGGTCACGTGTTCGGCGAAAGCGTCTTCCCCAAGTTCTCGATACTCAACCCCGAATTTACCTACACGCTGCCCAAATACCAGATGGTTTCGGGCATCTACGATATTATGTCGCACATTCTGGAGCAGTACTTTTCGGGCACTGACGATAACACGAGCGACTACATTATGGAAGGGCTTTTACGCTCGCTCATTCACAGCGCAAACGTTGCGGTTGAAAACCCGACCGACTACGAGGCACGCTCGAACATTATGTGGATAGCCACGTGGGCTCTGAACACTTTGGTTGCAAAGGGAAAGACCACCGACTGGGAAGTGCATATGCTCGGACAGGCGATCGGCGCACACACGGACGCGACCCACGGTATGACGCTTGCCGCCGTATCTATGGCTTACTACCGCCATATTCTCCCCTACGGTTTGGACAAGTTCGCGCGCTACGCCGCCAACGTCTGGCAGGTTAACCCCGACGGCAAGACGAAAGAGCAGATTGCTTCCGAGGGACTTGCGGCTATGGAGAGCTGGATGAAGAGAATAGGTCTGGTTATGAACATCACCGACTGTGGCGCAAACGAGGCTATGATTGACGGCATTGTGGAGAGCACGCTCATTATGGACGGCGGCTACAAGGTGCTTGACAAAGAGGAAATCCGTGCCATTTTAAAGGCAAGTTTGTAAGATTAACCCCATAATATGCCGCAACTAACGCAGTTTAGCATCAAAAAGGACATTCCGATCGGAATGTCCTTTTTTAGATAATTATTTTTTCTTTCCCATTCGCTTGCAAATCGTTCGGCTGTGTGGTATTATCGTAAAAATATACCCAAGGAGGCAAACAAATGAAAATTACCTGCATTATAGGCAGTGCAAGAAACAACGGCAGCACGGCGTATCTTATCGATAAATTTATCGAAGGCACAGACGGCAAAGCCGAAAAGCCCGTTAAAGGCATTGCTATCGCCGTGCGGGCAGGCGTAAGTCAGCCCGAAAACGAACTGATTTTAAACTCGATTGCGCACTACTTCGGTCATTTGGGCATTGAAACGGTTAAAAGAATATCGATACTCGAAACCGATACGCTAAGCGACCTTATTGAGAAACACCAAAACGAAATAGAGGAAATCAAGTTGTTGGGCAAAACCTTAACAACGTAAAAGGGAGGCAAAAGCCTCCCTTTCTTTTTTAAGTTGTGATTACGGTTGTTTGCCGATGTATGCAAGGATACCGCCGTCAACGTAAAGGATATGTCCGTTTACGAAGTTGGAAGCGTCCGACGCAAGGAATACCGCGGGACCTGCCAGATCTTCGGGAGTGCCCCAACGCTCTGCGGGGGTCTTTGCGATAATGAAGCTGTCGAAAGGATGACGGCTGCCGTCGGGCTGCTTTTCACGCAGAGGCGCGGTCTGCGGGGTAGCGATGTATCCCGGTCCGATACCGTTGCACTGAATGTTGTACTTGCCGTACTCCGAGCAGATATTCTTTGTAAGCATCTTCAAGCCGCCCTTAGCCGCAGCGTAAGCGGAAACGGTCTCTCTGCCCAGCTCGCTCATCATCGAGCAGATATTGATGATCTTGCCGTGACCCTTCTTAATCATCGAAGGTATAACCGCCTTGGACACGATGAAGGGTGCGTTGAGGTCGATATCAACTACCTTTCTGAAATCAGCCGCCGTCATTTCGGTCATAGGTACACGGCGGATAATGCCCGCGTTGTTAACGAGAATGTCGACGACGCCCACTTCCTTCTCGATCTGAGCAACGAGCGCGTTGATTGCGTCCTCGTTCGTTACGTCGCAAACGTAGCCGTGAGCGTTAATTCCCTCGTCCTTGTAAGCCTTAATGCCCTTGTCGACAAGTTCCTGATTGATATCGTTGAATACGATGGTTGCGCCCGCCTGAGCGTATGCCTTGGCGATTGCAAAGCCGATGCCGTAGCTTGCGCCGGTAACCCAGGCAATTTTGCCTTTCAACGAGAAATTCTGTTCGTATGCCATTTTTATTTCTCCTATTAAAAAATTTTTTTATCTATTCAATTATACCACATTTTACCAATTTGTAAAGCCCCAATTAAAATTATGATTGAATTTTTCCGAATCTGTGATAAAATAGTTTTTGAGGAAATAATATGAAGAAAAAAACAAATAAAAAATCTTTCGCCGTCGTCCTTTCAACCGTTCTGGCTATCACGGTGACGGTAATTTGCATACTGCTTGCCGGCGTGCGCGCGGGCGAAAAAATCGCCTTTGCCGACTTCTACAAGCGGGCGCGGACGGAATTTGCAATACCTACGCGCGGCGGTTTTGTCGGGCAGGGGCTTGACTACTTAGAGGACGAGAACGCCTTTATCACCTGCGGCTATGCGGCAAGCAAGGGCAAGTGCTCGATGGTGTACTATATCGATAAAGACGGCAACGCTACGCGCACTCTTTTAAAGAATGCGGACGGAAGCAACTACACGGGGCACACCGGCGGCATTGCGCACTATAAAGAATATTTCTATATCACGGGCGACGACGGCTGCGACGTGTTTGCGCTTGCCGATTTGCTTGACCACAAGAGCGAAAGTAAAAAGCTCGGCGAGGTCAAAACGCTTTTAGACCCCGCCTACTGCAACGTTTACGAGGGCAAGTTTTTCACGGGCTCGTTCTACCGCGCAGGCAACTACGAAACGCCCGACTGGCAACGCATAACGACGCCGAACGGCGACAAGAATATGGCGGTTATAACCGTATTTGACATTGACGATAATGCCGCGGACAGCTTTTATATTTCGCCCGAGCCGAGCGCCGTATACTCCACCGCGGGGCTTGTGCAGGGTATGACCTTTACCGAGGACGAAATAGTCCTTTCCACCTCGTACGGACTTGCGGCTTCGCACCTATACTTTTACGATAAATCGGGCATATCCGCGGGGCAATTGACGTTAAAAGGCAAAAACGTGCCCCTTTACTACCTTGACGGAGCGTGCCTTAACCGCACCGTTACCGCACCGCCGATGAGTGAGGAAATCGTGTATCTGAACGGCAGAATATACATAATGACCGAGAGTGCAAGCAACAAATATATCTTCGGCAAGCTTATGAGCGGCAAGCACTTATGGAGCTGGAAAGTCTGATAATAAAACAAAAGAAAGCCCGCGCAAGATTACGCGGGCTTTTGAAATTCTTAATTGTCGCAGTACAGATGCGATCTGCACGAACGATACAAAAATGTTCGTCGTCCGTCGTGGGATGTGCTCCGTGCGCCATAAAGATCTATTTAATCCTTAAAAATAATCACGTGATATGTATCATCACCACTGCCGCCGCTGCTACTTCCGCCGCCCCCATCATAAAAATGCGCTATAACCACAAAAAGTAACAATTCAATCAAAGCAACATAACCAATACTCAATATCCATCTCGTTGTTTGGCTAAAGGGCATAGATGCAATTGAAAAGTTAAACGTACTGAAAAATATTGCCAGCACGCCTATACTTAACAACGGAAAAGCCAAACAAAAGGCGCCGGTTGTATCTTCGGTTCCTTCATAATTAAAAATTAAAACCAACCCGCAGATTATATGATGAATAATCAAAATTGTCATCATAATTCCCGCTACGGTATAACAATATTTTGTGAGTTTGTCCGTATTAACTCCGTTAGTTGTCCAGCCATATTTGCCAGGGTCTTTCATAAGATAATCTTTGCCTAATATATTATGGATATATTTCATATCGTCTTTATGCTGTAGTAAGTAACTTATCTTATCCAAATTTAACATTATAAAAATCATTAGACCGATAGAAACAATGCACATAAAAAGATACTGCAATAGCACCTTCTTCTTGGAAGTTTTCATTTCAAAACATAATATTCGATATAACACGTTTACGCAAACATTAATTATAAGCACAATCCACGGCTTAATTACAAATATCAAAATAGCCGATGCTATAAGCGTTAAAATTAATATAATATTTGCAAAAAGCTCCTTACCTCTTCCCATAACAATCCCCTGTAAAAAAATAATGTCTCGCACAACCGGTTACTACACTAAAAATTTTAACATTTCTTTAATATTATGTCAACGAATACCGAAATTGGTAATTATGATATCCTGCCGACAGTAGAGATTTATATTTCAAGTAAAACGCAATACATTTACACAGACCTGCGTGTTTTTCCGTTATTATGAGTTCTAACATAAAGAAAGAAGCCCGCGCAAGATTGCGCGGGCTTTTGAAATTTTAAATGTCGTAGCACAGACGTGTTTTGCACGAAGGATACAAATTTGTCCGTCGTCCGTCTGTGAGTTCGTTCCGCGCGCCCATTGTTATTATGTCGTGGTATGGGTTGAAGGCAAACCGAAAGTAGGCTGAATAGTTGTTGATGTGCTGCTGTTGGGGTAAAAAGTATAAAAAAAAGGCCCTGCCAGTTAAGCAAGGTCTTATTATTTTGTTGTTGGTTGGTCTGTAAAGTTGGCCCGATATGTTGAAGATGATTTTTGTATACTTCTTGTTGGTTGGGGGTGTGGCTTTACATTAAATTTAAATTACTCGCCCTTGAAAGGAAGAAGCGCCGCAACGCGCGCACGCTTGATTGCCGTGGAAAGCTCTCTCTGGTGCTTAGCGCAGTTACCGCTCATTCTTCTGGGAAGCATTTTGCCCGACTCGGTAACGAACT
>CAMWKX010000061.1 GCA_947174955.1 uncultured Clostridia bacterium
GAGAGCAACCGCCGCCGCGACGGCTCGTACGAGTATTACATATCCGAACCCGTCGTGGAAAACGACGCGAAGGGCACGGGACCGTTCGTGATGGCGTATACTGAAATCAAACAACTTTAAAGTCGATTCCCCCTCAGACAGAGGGGGATTTTTTTGTGGAAAACGAATAGAATATTTTTGTTAAGAAGTTACAAATCGAGAAATTAATTTTCACGTAGACCTTGACACTTTAAGCAAATTGTATTAGAATAATAATGATAGTTTATTGCTTGAATTCTGCAATGCGGACAGAGTGCATAAAGGAATTCGGCGAAGAAATGGGAGGAAAAAACAGCAAAAAATGAAGAAGTGGAGAATCATACTTGCGGCGGTTTTGGCTGCTGCGGCGGCGACTGCGTGCGGAACTGCCATCGGTTGTAAGAAAGGATCAAGCCATGATGCGCATACTTATTCGTCCGCGTGGTCGAGCGACAGATATACGCACTGGCACGAACCTACTTGTGGTGATACTGACAAGAGAGGCGACGAGAAAGGTCATGAATGGGACGAAAATAACGTGTGCACCGTGTGCAGTATAAAGAAGGCAAACGGTATAGAGGTCTCGAAGGGTGTAACGGTATACAAAATGGGTACTAAAAGCGTTATCGACGTGCCCGTAAACGATTTATCCGTAAACCTGCTTAAAGAGGACGGTTCTGTAGACAGAGCTATGTCGGCAGACGAATATACCGTAAAATATTATAAAGGTAAGAACGAGCTTTCCAGCCTGAATTCGGTAGATGCCGGCTCTTATAACATTTGGGTTGAAGCCACTATTAATGATCAGGTAGTCGATTCGTGCGTTGTAGTTTACGTAACGGATATTTTTGCCGATCTGGTAAAAACCGAAGGCGAAACCACCCAGGTTATCGGCGGCGACCATATCAGCCCGACCTGGAAATTCCGCGCTACGTTACTGAGCGGAAATACTATAGATTTGGATATTTCCGACGTGCGCGTGACCAGCTTCTCGACTTTCGAGGTTGCCGATGACCACAAGGCAACCGTAACGTATGAGTACATAAACAGTTTGGGTGAATCTACTACCAAAGACATTTTTGTGCCGTACGTAATTACTGCACCTGAAGGCAATGTGGAGTTAATTGATAATTCCTTTGTCTATGACGATATTAAGGGTATTACTACGGATAAAACTCAACTGAAAAACGAAAATATGACGGATGCGAACTCTTTCCTTACCGTCACCGACGTTGCGGATTTCCAGTGGAGAAGCGCCAGCGGTAAATACGTTGAAATTCAGGGACCTTCACTTCAGGTTGAATTCAAGGGTACGGGCGTATTTAAAATAAATTGCGCGTCAACCGGCGGCACAAACGTTTCGGGACTTGCCCTTATGGACGAAGACGGCAACTACGTCACCGCAACCTATTCGAGCAAGGACGTTTTTGCGGCGGAAGAATATGCTATTTACGGTATAAACGGAAACGTTGGTGTGGAATTTTCTTTCACTATCAACAAGCCCGGTAAATACACGGTTTGTTCGATGGACGAAGTTCAGACCGCCGAAGATATTATCGACACAAAGCGTTATCTTAGAATATGGAATATTTCTATGATAGACATAGCGATAAGCGATTAATGGGGGACTAAGCAATGAAGAAATCGATATTTAAGAAAATAAATCTGGCACTCATTGCCGGGGCCCTTGCAGCGACGGTTGCGGCAGGTGGTTTGGCGGGCTGTACAAAGGGCTCGGGTGACGGCGTCAGCGTTGCCGATCTGCCCACGATATACTCGTTCAAAGATGGTGCCATCGGCTCAGGCAAAACGTATTACGTCGCTCCAAACGCGGTTAACGGTGACGATACCGCCGACGGTTCGGAAGAGCACCCTTACAATGTTTCCTGGTTATTGATGAGTAGCAGGTCGCCTCTTGAACCCGGCGACACCGTATTGGTAAAGGACGGCGTATACGAACTGTCCGAACGTATTCTTATAAGCAGGAACGGCGAACACGATAAGTACATCACCGTAAAGGCTGCCGACCCCACAAAGAAGTCTATTCTTTCTTTCTACTCGATGGGCTTTGACGGCAATGCGAGAGGCGTTCAGCTCGATGCGAATTATTGGTATTGGTACGACGTAGATATATGCGGCGCGGGCGATAACGGTATGTATATCGGCGGTAGCTATAATATCGTTGAAAATTGCGAGTTTTACGATAACCGCGACTCAGGCTTGCAGCTGGGCAGAAAATATTCTCCCGAAGTTACGCTGTCTGATATAACCGATTGGCCCAGCTATAACCTGATTAAGAACTGCACGTCTTATAACAACTATGACAACGAAACGTTCGGCGAAAACGCCGACGGTTTTGCGGCTAAACTTACGATCGGCTACGGCAATATATTCGACGGCTGTATAGCTTACCGCAACTCGGACGACGGCTGGGACTTGTTCGCAAAGACGGACACCGGCAACATAGGTGCGGTAATACTCTATAACTGCGTGGCGTTCGAAAACGGATACCTTCTCGAAACGCAGGAGGATTTCCATAAGAAATTCCCCACGTTTAACGAGGGCTTAAAAGAACCCAACGCGAACAGCTATCTGACGCGTGACGGCGACGGCAACGGCTTTAAACTTGGCGGTTCGGTAATGGAGGGCGACGTCTTCTTATACAACTGTCTTTCCTTCAACAACCGTATGCACGGCGTTACCGACAACTCGAACCCCGGCGTTCTCAGTATTAAAAACGTAACGGCTTACAATAACTCGGCGCCCGTTGACAACGATCCCGACAGCGATACTTTCGGCGATATAGTTTTAGAGGGCGCAGGCGTTGACCTCACGAATAAGAACGGCAATATAAATCTGGCAAGACAGGAATACAGCTATAACCTGATGTCTCACGTTCTTTCGGTTACCAAGGACAGCTCAAGTACGGCAGCCGACGAGTACAGAGGTTCGGTCGAGTATTCGTATTTCGATATGGGCGCTAAAAAGGCGAACAAAATCGAAAATTATATTGACGCTTCAAACAGAGCTGAATCGTATGCTGTCAGAGGTACGCCTACAACCGCAATCTCTGCGGATATTTTCGAGCAACTTCCCGCTACCTGGACGAAGGACGGCGACAGTATAACATATACGTACGAGCTCAGCGGCAAGGGTAATAATACCGTTCATGACGTTTACCACAACAAAAGTGACGGCTCGATTAATATGAAGCAACTCTTCAAAATCACCGACTATTCGGGGCTTTTCGGCGACGATAACAAGATAGGCAGTGATTTGTCAAAGAGTAGCTGGGATGAGTACACGCATTACAGCTATTACAACCCGTCTTACGCAAGCAGTGATGAAGACGTGGCGGTAAAAGCTGCTATTTCGACGCTTGATTTGAATACCAACGTCAACGCAACGTTCCAGGATTTCGACCTGCTTGTAAAGATGAAGGACGTAACCATCTCGTGGACTTCGTCCGACACGAACATCATAAAGATAGATTACGACACATATCTCAGCCCGTCGGGAACGCACGACGCACGCGCAATCGTATATCGTCAGGCTGAAGACGTAAAGGTTGTTTTAACGGCAGTCGTAAAGCATAACACAACCGGCTTATCTATGGCTAAGAAGTTCGAGATAACCGTTAAAAAGGACGTTCCCACAATCGGCGAGGCTTTATTTGCAGACGTTGTGGACGGCAGAATTATTCTCGATATGTTCGATACCGTAAGAGAACCCGAGATGGTAGTTTTAAATGCGGCGGACTTTAACGGCAAGATATTGGATCCGAGTATGTATACTGTTGAAACGACTGTAGATTACTCAGTTAACAAGACCGCCTATGCGGCTGAAATTCATCACTTCTCAACCAACATTGCGGGTGTATACACAATACGCAAGAAAATAACGATGGGGGAAAGCACCAAGACATTCAGCTACACAATTTACGTGGCAAGCGCTGCGGCAGAAGTAGGTTTCGTAGGCGCACCTTCCGTAATGGTCAACCAGTACGGCTATTCCATTTCGGGCGAGCTTTCCAGCCCTACGGGTAAACTGTACGCTTATTCGAGCAAGGAAGACATAGCGGAGCCTACGGCCGAGCAGGTAATTTCTGGCGGCAAACTGTACGAATTCCGCGATGATAAGATCAAATTCCAGTTCGAAAATGCGAATAATGAAAATTACTATATCTACTACGTAATGACCAATCTCAACGACGAAGTAACGACCGAAGTCGGCAAGATTCCCGTAACTACTGTAGAAATAGACTCTGTTGCCAAGTTTAAGGATATGCTCCTTAACAGCGACCCTTCAACGATTTATACGCTTACGGCAGATTTAGACCTGTCCGGTGAAAGCAACTGGGTAAGTGCAGTAACCGAGCAAAAGAAGCCCTTCGTTGGCGTGCTTAACGGTTTAGGTCATACTATAAGCGGCTTGAACGTTACAGTAACGGGCAACCAGAACGAGCTTGGCGGTATGTTCTACAAGGTTGCGGGCGGCACGATTGAAAACGTTAAATTCAAGGATATTACCATCAAGGGCAACCAAAAAACGGGTATCGTTGCTATTACCGAAGGCGGATACTTCTACAACATTTCTATGGAAAACATCGACGTAGTAGGTACGCAAAGAGTAGGCGGACTTATCGGTCAGGCTACGACGGGTGATTTGTACGTGGATCAGGTTTCCTTGGTCAATCCCGACACTTACGTCAAAGCTGATAAAATCGATATTAACAACTTTGCTAAGGGTGGTTATCACGTAAAAACAAACGACGGTGAAAAAGACGTCTACACACTTGTTTCCGAATATGTGGAAGGTACCGAGTACTATAAGCGTAAGATGTATATCACCGGTCAGAGAAGCGCCGGTATAGTCGGTTTCATTCAGGCAGGTTCGGCGCTCGAAATAACGCGCACGTATATTTCCAACTGCTTTGTTGATTCCACGATAGGCAACATAGACGAGCAGTATCAGGGTGGTATCGTTGGTTCGGCGGACGACAGAAACGTTAAGGACTACTTACAGATTGACGATTGCTACTCGATTGCTACGGTAATGGGTAAGACGTACGTCGGCGGTATTTTAGGCAGCCATAACAAGGGTACCGGCAGTATCGCAATAAGCAACTGCGTATTCTTCGGAAATCTCTATTACAGCAGCGACGCGAACACCAGAATTGACACTGCGCTCAAGAATTGTTCCGGTATCGTCGGAAGATCTATCGGCGGAGCAATTGCAAATGTCAAGAACTGCTATGCCAAGTTTGCCGACAGTAACTCCAACTTCGACGTTGACGGCGAGGCCTATATGTACGGCTATAACGTAACCGTAAGTTTCTGGGAATACGAGTACCTGAAGATAGACCAGGAGAGATGGGAGATTCTGGTCAATGCGGAAAACAGCAGGTATTGCGACGAACCTTTCATAAGATGGAAGTTCCTTGGTGATTGGAACTGATGGAAAAATAGTGTAAAGACAATCAAGCACCCCGCGGCGAAAGCCGCGGGGTGCTTAGCAATTTAAAAGTTACACAGTGTAATGCGGCGAACATTGACTTTATCGCGGCGGTGGAGTATTCTAAAAGGGAAAGGAGAATTGATATGACTACAGGTGAAAAGATAAGCGAGGGCAGAAAAAAGCTGGGACTTACACAACAGCAATTTGCCGACGAACTTGGTGTTACCAGACAAGCCGTGTCGCGGTGGGAGAGCGACTTCGCTTTCCCCGAAACGGATAAACTGATAAAAATGAGCGAAATGTTCGGTTGCACTACCGACTATTTATTAAAGTATAATCAAAGCAACGTCGATACGTCCGCAGACGATGATGAGCAAAAGTGCCAACCGCACACCTTCAATCCTTTAAAATGGAGCTTCGAATACAAGAGCAAGCGGCAGCTGTGTGGAATGCCGCTCGTGCACATCAATATCGGTTTTGGCAGAAGAGCGCACGGCTTTTTCTCGGTGGGACTGATTTCCTCGGGCATATTTTCGCTCGGGCTGCTGTCAGCGGGTGTGATATCTCTGGGACTACTGAGTTTGGGACTGATATCGCTCGGTTTGCTAGTTTTGGGCGGCGTGGCGGTCGGTTCGATAGCTTTGGGCGTGCTTGCCCTCGGCGGAGTTGCCGTAGGCATAATGGCTCTCGGCGGTCTGGCAATAGGGTGTTTCAGCTTCGGCGGCTGCTCGATAGGACTGTTTGCTTTCGGCGGCTACGCCAACGGGCACTACGTGGCAATCGGCGATTACGCCGTAGGCAGAATAGCTTTCGGTAAGACAACGGCAAACGGCAGTCGGCTTTCAATAACGCCGCAGTCGTTCGGGGAGCTGAAAGAAGAGGCGTGGCGGCTTATGGACGAACTTCCAAACTTCTGGAAAGGGCTTGTGAGCGCGTGCAAAAAACTTGCGCAGGCGACAATGATGATTACTGAGTAAAAAAAAGCGGTATTCACATACCGCTTTTTTATTGCAACTTAAAAGCCGATAACGGCAACATAACCGGAATATATAGCGCGGTCAACGGAAATATGTTATTATATTAAACGGAGACAGCTATGCGCATTATTTACGAAAAAGTGAAAGAGGGCGAAGAGGAGGCAATAATCGTGCGGTGCCGTAAAATCACCGACGATCTGACCTACGCCGCAAGAACTCTGAACGCCGTTATTGGCGGGGTAACCGCCGTTAAGGATGGCGAAATTTATAAATTACCGCTCGGAGATATATATTATTTCGAAGTCGTGGACAACAATTCGTTTCTGTACTGCGAGAGAGAGGTGTACGAGTGCAAGCTCAAACTGTACGAATTCGAAGAACTGACTTACGGCACGCACTTTTTCCGCGCGACCAAGTCGACCGTAATCAACGCTGACAGAATATTATGCGTTGCGCCCGCGCTCTACGGTAGGTTCACGGCAACGCTGGACAACGGCGAAAAGGTGATGGTATCGCGGCAGTACGTTTCCTCGCTGAAACGGATAATGGGACTATAAGGGGGCGGGTATGGATATAAAGCGCATTTTAAAAACCTTCTGTTATCACTATTTTTTAATCTACGGTCTTACGGTAATTGCAACGTTTTTCTGGTGCCTTGCCGACGGCGATACGTCAATTCCGCTCGAATATTTCTGGAAAATAATGATTTTCTCGCTCGTGGCGGATTTGCCCCTTTTCGTGTTCTGGTCGAAGAAGGAGCTTACCTCCCGACAGACGCTTGCCCGCATAATAATCCACGGCGTATTGCTTGAAATTGCGTTGCCGACGGCGGGCTGGTTTATCGGAATGTGGCGTGGC
>CAMWKX010000062.1 GCA_947174955.1 uncultured Clostridia bacterium
GTAAAGGTTGCGAGCCTGTTTGAAAAACGGCGCTTACCCACTTTCGCTTCGCCCGCCATTCTTTCAATCGAGCGCGCCGGCAATTTAGTCAGTCGGTCGGCTTCCGCCTCGACGCGCTGCATTTCATCGGTAAGCTCCTCGGGATTTACCATTGCCTGCTCATACGCGTAAGCCATATCGATAAAATTGTTTTTTCTCAGCACGCCGAAGTACATAAAGCCGCAGCCCGCCAGAAGGAACGCTCCGCCGCCCACTATTACAATAACGTCCGACGTATCGAACGAAACAATTTTATTGCTTTTGTTTACGTGCACGGTTATCTGCTGCCCCTTGTGATAGGGTAAGGTTTTTACGTTTGTAAAATGCCCCGTTGCATTGACGATTTCGCCGCCGCGTTCGAACTCTACTTCGACGTCCATTTCGCGCTTTTCCTGATAATAGTCACAGGAAACTACGGTTGCCTGCACCTTTTCGGCGGCGTTATACTGTCCCAATCGGACAAATCCGAATATCGCCAGACCCAGCCCCGCGGCGATAAAAAGCGAGAAAAATACTATTAAAAATCTTTTTTGCAATTTGCTCATAAAATGACCGTTTCACCCCGCCGAGATTTCGGCGGGGTGTTTAAGTAAGTCGTTTTAAAATTACTCCACGCCGTAGGTTGCGCGGTATTCCTTCATTTTGGAAATGTATTCCTTGCCCTCGATTATTCCGAGCTCGATTGCCTCGATTATGTCGCTCATAGTGACAATCGAGTACACCTTTACGCCGAATTCCTTATACACTTCCTGCACCGCGGAAAGCTGGCTTTCAAGCCCCTTTTCCATACGGTCTACGGAAATTATCATTCCCGCGATTTCCACGTTCGCCGCCGCTTTGAGCTTGGGCAGCATTTCGCGAAGAGCCTTGCCCGAGGTCATAACGTCCTCTATTAAAATGACTTTCTCGTCGTTGACAAGCTGTTTGCCTACGAAAAGTCCGCCCTCGCCGTGGTCCTTTACCTCTTTGCGGTCGAAGCAGTAATTCATATCAACGCCGTAATCGTTGGCAAGCGAGACCGCCGTGGTTACCGCAAGGGGAATTCCCTTGTACGCGGGACCGACAAGCGTTTCCGCCTTTAAGCCGTTCTGCTGAATGCAAGCCGCGTAATATTTGCCGAGGCGGGCGAGCTGACTGCCCGTTTTATAGTTGCCCGTATTGATGAAATAGGGCGCCTTTCTGCCGCTTTTGAGCGTAAATTCGCCGAATTTCAGTACGCCGTTGTCTACCATAAATTTAATAAACTGCTGTTTGTACGTAAGTTCCATATGCATTTCTCTTCCTTATTAATTTAATTTCAATGTGTCGACTATCTCGTTTACGCTTGCAATATTGTGCTTATCGAGCCAGTCGTTCATTTCCTTGATTATTCTCGGCATTGCCAGAGCGTCGGCGAAGTTTGCCGTGCCCACCTGCACCGCCTTTGCGCCCGCGCACATAAATTCCAAAGCGTCCTTGCCAGTCATTATGCCGCCCATTCCCACCACGGGAATTTTTACCGCGTGAGCCGCCTCGTACACCATTCTGAGCGCAATGGGTTTTATGCCCGCGCCCGATACGCCGCCCGTGTTGTTGGCTATTATCGGCTTGCGCTTTTCAAGGTCGATTACCATTCCCATAAACGTATTTACAAGCGATACGCAGTCCGCGCCGCCGCTCTCCGCAGCCTTTGCGTTGGTCGAAATGCTCTCGACATTCGGCGACAGCTTGACCATAAGAGGAGTTTTCTTTAAATTGCTTTTGGCAAGCTCGGTGACTTCCTCGATATTTTTCGGCTTGATGCCCAGAGCCATTCCGCCCGCGTGCACGTTGGGGCAGGAAATATTCAGCTCTACCATATCGACAAGCCCGTCTAACTTTTTGCAGATTTTGCCGTAATCCTCGAGCGTGTTGCCCGCCACGTTGGCGATTATAGCTATGCCCTTAGACTTTAAAAAGTCTAAATCGTACTTGATAAAGTGCTCAACGCCCGGATTTTGCAGTCCGACCGCGTTTAAAATAACGCCGTGCCCCTCGGCTATTCTCGGCACGGGGTTGCCCAGGCGCGGCTCATTGGTCAGTCCCTTCGTGGAGATGCCGCCGATCTGAGATATATCGTAAATATCGTCGAACTCTCTGCCGAAACCGTACGTACCGCTTGCCGCGATTACGGGATTTTTAAATTCTACACCACAAATTTTTACGCTTAAATCAGCCATTTTTCACCTTTATTCCAAAGCGGGATTTCCCGTCAGTACGCACAGCTTTCTGTACGCCTTGTCGATATTTGCCTCGCCGCATATCTCTTTTTTTTCGCCGTTGACAGTCAGAATTATTTTGTCCTTACCCTTTTCCACAGTGGTTATTTCACCGGGATTACACGTCGCGCCGTCGTTGAATTTGAGAACGCCGTCCTCGAACGTTATCAGCGCATACGGGCGGAAAAGCCGACTTATATACAGCCCCGCGAAGGTCAAAAGCAAAACCGCGCCGACGCCCAATACGCACAGCTCCCAGACAAGGGAATTTTCCGTCTTGATATATATCAGCAGAAACGCTCCGACCGCGACTATAACTGCACCCGACACCGCCAACGCGAGAAAGACGTACGCATTTTTGCGCGATTTTTCGGCGATTACTTCAACCTCTTTTTCTTCCGTGCGTCCGTCAATCAAAGCTCGACCTCGTTGATATCGAACACGGGTCCGTCCTTGCAAACGCGCGCGTTACCGCCGTCGGACTTCTTGCACACGCACACGAGGCACGCGCCTATTCCGCAACCCATTCTCTCTTCGAGAGAAACGAGACAGGGAGTTTTGATATTATTTTCTTTTAGCTTGTTCTTCAACGCTCTGAGCATTACGGGCGGTCCGCACGCTATTATAAGGTCGGCGGGCACGTTATTTATGTCGTCAAAGTACGCGTTGACCGCGTTATTCTTTTCGCCCAGCGAGCCGTCGTCCGTGACAACCGTAAGCTTTTCGCTTTTTTCAAACTCGTCCAAAAGGCAGGCGCAGTTTTTATTGCGGAAGCCTATATACGAATAGAATTTTTTATTTTTATTGCCGCAGATTACGGGCACGAGCGGGAAAATACCCACACCGCCGCCGATAATTACGACGTTTTTCGCGCTTTCGGGGATATTGAAACCGTTGCCGAGCGGCAGCAGTACGGCGAGCTTGTCGCCCGCTTTCGCCTCCGACAGCGCAACCGTGCCCTCGCCTTTAAGCTGGAAGCAGACGGTTATATCGTTGCCCTCCGCCCTGACGATACCGAAAGGTCGCTTTAAAAGGCGCGAGCCGTCGCCCGTGGCAATATTCAAAAACTGTCCGCCCTTAATCTCGCCCGCGCTTTCGGGCAGGGTGACGGTCAGCGAATACGTATTGTCGGCAATCTTTTTTACCTCTTTTACGGTTGAAACGAGTTCCTTCATCTGCCTATTTTACCTATGGTATTTACCAAATCTTTCTGCATATCTATGCACGCCGCGCGAGCCGCCTCGGCGTAGCCCATACCTGCATACGCGGGCTTTTTGTATGCGCAGATAACTCCGCGCGAATTGTTGACGATACCGCCCAACCCCCTATCGTCGAAGCAGCATTTGAGCATTTCCGCGTTCGCGCCCTGCGCGCCGTAGCCGGGAATCAGGAAGAAGGTGTGCTTTAACTGCTTGCGCAGGTTCGCCGCCTCTTCGGGGTGGGTTGCGCCGACGACCGCGCCAACGTTCGAATAGCCGTACTTGCCCACGCAGTCCTTGCCCCACTCCTCGACGAGCTTGCCCATACGCTCGTACAGGTATTCGCCGCTCTCAAGCTTTAAGTTCTGCAACTCGCCGCTCGAGGGGTTGGAGGTTTTAACCAGCACGAAAATACCCTTGTCGTTCTTTTTGATATCATCAATGAAGGGCGCGATGCCGTCCGTACCTAAGTAGCCGTTGACAGTCAGCATATCCGCGGGGAAAGCTTTCAGCTTCTTGCCGTTGATATCCGTATTGCCGAGGTACGCCGTCGAGTAGCACTTCGCCGTCGAGCCTATGTCGTTGCGCTTGCAGTCGGCAATGACGTACATTCCCCTGCCCTTGGCGTAGTTAACGGTATAATCGAAGGCGCGCAAGCCGTTATAGCCGTACTGCTCGTAGTACGCAACCTGCACCTTTACGGCGGGCACGATGTCACAGACCTTGTCGATTATATTCATATTGAATTCTATAATCTGTTCGACAACGCCCTCGAAGGTCGCCATACCGTCGCGCATTTCGTCGGGCAGGTATGAAAAATCGGTGTCCAGTCCCACGCACGTGGGGTTTTGCATTTCAATGATTTTTTCGATTAACTTATCAGTCATTTTATATCCCTCTTATTTGCTTTCATATTTTACTACGCCGTCAACCAACGTTGCGCAGACTTTTCCGTATACTTCATAGCCGTTGAAAGGCGTGTTCTTTCCTTTGGAAAGAAAGTCACTGCTATCAATCGTGTACGCCTCGTTCAGATCGACGATGGCAAGGTCGGCTACGCCGCCCTCCTTTATCTCGCCGCCCTCTAAATTAAGCGTATTTGCGGGGTTGTAGGACATAAGCTTCATAAGCTCGGCAAGCCCTAAAATTCCGCTTTTTACAAGGTATGTGTACGATAATGCAAAGCTCGTTTCTATGCCGCTCATACCGAACGCCGCAAGGTTATATTCGACCTCTTTGTCCTTCTGCGAGTGAGGCGCGTGGTCGGTGACTATACAGTCGAGCGTGCCGTCCTTCAAGCCCTTGATTATCGCCTTTCTGTCCTTCTCTTCCCTGACGGGCGGATTGACCTTGGTGAACGTGTCGAAGTTGGTAATAATGTCGTCGGTCAGTATGAAATAATGCGGGCAGGTTTCCGCCGTGACCTTAACGCCGCGCTTTTTCGCCGCGCGGATAATGTCAACGCCGCTGTACGTCGAGACGTGGCAGATATGAACGGGCACGTCCAGGCTTTCGGCAAGCGAAATATCGCGCGCAATCATTATATCTTCCGCGGCGCGGGGACTGCCCTTCAAACCCGTGAGCGTGGAATTTTTGCCCTCGTTGACAACACCGCCGTCGACAAGATTTATATCCTCGCAGTGGCAAAGGCATTTTAAGCCGAACCCGCTTGCGTACTCCATTCCGAGACGCATTATGAGCGAATTCATAACCGACTTACCGTCGTCGGAAATCGCCACCGCGCCCGCCTGAGCCATTTTACCTATGTCGGCAAGCGCTTCGCCCTGCTCGCCCTTGGTGATTGCGCCTATCGGGTTGATTTTGCAGAGGTTGACCTCCTGTTCGCGCGCTTTGATATATTTGACCACGACCGCGTTGTCGCACACGGGCGAGGTGTTGGGCATACAGCAGACCTGCGTTACGCCGCCCGCGACCGCCGCCTTTGAGCCGCTCTCTATGTCTTCCTTGCCCTCGAAACCGGGTTCGCGAAGATGAACGTGCATATCGATTATACCGGGAATTACCGTCTTGCCGCCCGCGTCGATTACTACGTAATCGGGTTGCGCTTTTATATTCTTGGCAAGCTTTTTAATCTTGCCGTCTTCAATCAAAATGTCGAGTTTTTCGACTCCGTTTAAAAGTACGGCTTCGCCGCCCTGAATTAACGTTTTCATACGTGTGCCTCCCTGTATTCGGACAGAAGTTTGAGCACCGCCATACGCACGGCAAGTCCGCTCGTTACCTGGTCCTCTATGCGGCTGGTCGAGCCGTCGATAAGCTTGGGCGTAAGCTCTACCCCGCGGTTGACCGGTCCGGGGTGAACGACTATCGCCTTTTTGTCGGCGTGTTTCATAACCTCGTCGTTTACACCGTAAAAGCGCGAGTACTCCGACAGCGACGGGAACAGCCCGCCCGACTGCCTTTCGAGCTGAATTCTTAAACCCATTACCGCGTTTGCGCCGTCCACGCACTGCTCGCGCGAGGTTGCGATATGCGCGCCCAGCTCGTCAAAGCCCTTGGGAATGAGCGTTTTAGGTGCGTAAACCCACACTTCCGCGCCCATCTTTTTAAGTCCGAAAAGGTTGGACTTGGCAACTCTGCTGTGCTTGATATCGCCCAAAATCGCGACCTTCAAGCCCTTTAACGTGCCGAACTCCTCCCGTATGGACAGCATATCCAGAAGCGCCTGCGTAGGGTGCTCGTTCATTCCGTCGCCGCCGTTCAATACCGAACAGCCCACCGTTTGGGCAAGCAGTGCGGGCGCGCCGCCCATAGGGTGGCGGATAGCGATAAAGTCGGTTGCGAGCGCTTGCAAGGTCTTGCCCGTGTCTATGAGAGTTTCACCCTTCTGCACCGAGCTGGACGAAGCCGAAATATTTATTTCGGTCGCGCCCAGATACTTGCCCGCAAGCTCGAAGGACGAGCGCGTTCTCGTGCTGTTCTCGTAGAACAGGGTTACGAGCGTTTTGCCCTTTAATAGGTCGAAGCTCTTTTTGCCGCTCTTTACGGCTTGCTTCATCTCCTCCGCAGTGTCGAGAATGAGCGTTATCTCTTCCGCCGTGATATCTCTTAATCCGAGTAAATCTTTTGATCTGAGCATATGTAATCTTTTTTCCCTGTGTTCAAGGTTTCGGCATTAAAAAAGCGGTGATAATTGCCGTAAAATTTACGACAATTATTCCGCCTTACAAACGAGTTATTTAATTGACGCCGACGCGCTTTTTACTGCGTAAAGGGCAACTCTTAAAGCCTTCATTCCGTCAAAACCTTTAATTTTTTAAAAGTATATCACACCTTATTATTAAAGTAAAGTTTTTAAACCGAAAATTTTGCAAAATATTACAAAATGCGTTGCAGGGTAAAGCCGACTTTATCGCACGAAGTCAGCACGTATTCTATGCCGTCCCTGACCGTCCGCAAGGGAAAATAGCTCTGTCCGTGAACGTGCCCGAACACCACCTTGTCCGCCCCGTTCGCTTTGAAAAGGTCGGAAAAAAGCGTGTCCTGCAGCTTGGGACTCATAGGAGGATAGTGCGTCATAACGATTAAAATATCGCCTTCTTCACGCACTTTTTCCACCTCTTTGAAGCAGAGTTTAAACCGTTCGGCTTCCCTTAAATACAGCTTTTCGTCGTGTTCGGTGTAGTCCGCGCTGCCCGGACAGGACCACCCGCGGGAGCCGCAGATTACCACGTTTTCAAACTTAACGCAGTCGTTTTGCAGAAAGTAAAAGGTATCGTCGGGGGCGGCGTCGCGCAGCTTTGTTATGCCGTTCCACCAG
>CAMWKX010000063.1 GCA_947174955.1 uncultured Clostridia bacterium
CAATAACTACGCGTAAAAAGAGGTACAGAATGCCATAGCATTTTACCCGTAATTAGAGTTTTCTATTCAATTCGTGTGGTAAAAGAAGTATAACATTAAAGTAGAAAAATTTCAACCGTTTACAGTAAAAATTTATAAAGCCCCGCGCCGATTAGTTCGGCGCGGGGCTTTAAAATTGCGTTATTTACTTATATCTTCGGATTTTTCCTCCGACTTTTCAGGCCTTCTGTAAAAAATCTGATATCTGAATTTATATAAAACGATAGCGGCGGCGCCTAAAACTACGATAGCGACTACGGACCACACGACGGCAGGGTTAAAATCCTTGACGTCAAGGCACCTTACGTCAATCCACATCTGGTTGATTGCCGCAAGTCTGTCTTTAAAGTCGCACATTATCGTGCTTCTTTCGGTAATATTTTGAGGGGGGTACTGTGCAAACAGTTGCCTTCCGCGGTTAATTTCGCCGTTTTCTTCGAATTCCAGCGTGTCTGCGTCGACAATGAGCGGTTCAAAGCCTTCGCCGAAAAAGTTGGAAACGTCGTACGGAACGCCGTCTTCAACCCCGTAGTTCCAGTCAAGGTATTCGTAGACCTTTTCACCGGCAATGGCAGAGGTGTAGCCTATGTAGTACATATTGCGAATCGCGTTTTCGGGTCGGGATAAAAAGTTGACAAACGCTTCCGCCGCTGCTTGCTTTTTTTCGTTTCCGTTTATTCCGTCTTTAAGCATAACCCAGCCGTCGAACCACAGGTTCGTGCACTCGTCGGGAACGGAGTACCACAGCTCGGTTGGGTTGCTCGCGTCGTCGTCCGCCTCGTCCATAATAAACACCGCGTCACCCGACCACTGATAGTTGGCAACTACCTTCCCGGTAATCATATCCGCCTTGCCGCTGTCCGTTTCGAACGAGTAAACGTTTTCTTTGATTTCCTTTAAAATCTGCAGAGCGGCGTCAATGGTTTCGTCTTCCGTATCGTTCAGAAGCGCATAGGGATCGCCGTCGCCGGACGAAAGCTTTTCCGCATTCAGAATGCCGAGAGCGGGGAAGTAGGAGTCGCGCACGTTGTCTTTTATGGTCACTTGCCTTGCATATTTGGTATTTCTTAAGATGTTCCAGCTCGTGACGTCCTCCGTATCAACCTTTTCGGGGTTATATACGAGCCCCGTCGTGCCCCACATATAGCCCGCGGCGTAATTTTGTCCGCCGAAGCTTTCAAACGCATCGCTTATAAACGTTGAAACGTTATTTATATAGTAGTTGGTTTCAACCGTTTCGTCGCGGAACTCAGGGGAATACTCTATAAGCTTTCCCTCGCGCATAAGCTGCATAATCATATAGTCGGATGGGCAGACAAGGTCATAAGTGTCGCCTAAGTTTAAACGGTTGTACAAATCCTCGTTCGTGCCGAAGGTGGAGTACTCGACTCGGATTTTAAAATCAAAGCCGCTTTCTTCGCTGTTGAACCACTCGGTGAAGTCGTCGACCATACTGTTTACGCCTTTGATATCGCCGCTTTCGAGATCAATCACTTCGTCATCGTCCCAGCCGCCGAGGTCGATATATTCTTCCCAGCTGGAAACCCGCAAAACGAGCTCGTCGCTATCTTTGGCGCAGGCAGTCAATGGCAGAGCGGTGAAGCAAACCGCGCCCGCAGCCGCAAGCGAGCATACAAATCTAAGCAATTTTTTCATTTGGACTTCTCCTTGCGCTTAACCGAAAGCACGTTCATTACAACAACGATTACAAGTACGAGCAGGAAAATAAGCGTGCTGAGCGCCCAGAGCGCGGTTTTGGCCTCGGTCTGATTGCCCTTGGTCGCGTTGACTACGTACGTGCTTATCGTGTCGAAAGTGGAGGGCTTGGTGTATGTGGTGATAAAGTAATCGTCAAGCGAGAGGGTAACCGCAAGCATAAAGCCGGAAAGAATGCCGGGGATAAGCTGCGGCAGAACCACCTTGAACAGCGCCTGCGCGGGAGTTGCTCCCAAATCGAGCGCAGCCTCGTACAGATTATTGTCAAGCTGTTTGAGCTTGGGCAAAATCGAAAGGTATACGAACGGTGCGCACAGCACGACGTGCCCTATAACCATAGGCACGTACGTGTCCTTGCCGATACCCATTAAAATTATGAGAAGAACGCACACCGAAAAGCCCGTAACGACGTCGGCGTTGACGACGGGGACCTGGTTGGCGACGTTAATCAGCGCTTTTGGAACGCGCTTTGAATAGTAGCCGCCGATTGCGCCAAGCGTTGCAAGAACGGTTGCAAGCAGCGCCGAACCGAGCGCAAGCAGTACCGTTCCGATTATCATATTGCGCAGTTTCTCGTTTTTAAAGAGGTAGGAATAGTTGTCGAACGATCCGCCGTTTATATTGCCACCTACCATCTTCGCGTCGGTAAAGGAGTACACTGCAATAATCAGAATGGGCAGATATGTAAGTATGAGCACGAGTGCAAGCCAAACGCAGGCGAACGCTTTTTTCGTGTGTTTCATAATAACGTCCTCCTCGAATTGTCGTCCTTATCGCTGAAACGGTTGGTTACCAGAGTTACAATGAAAATGATAACCAAAAGAACAAGCGAAATCATCGAGCCGTTGTGCCAGTCGTACGCGCTGAAATAACTGCCTATAAGGCTGCCCATAATGTAAGTTTTGTTGTACAGCATATCTAAAACGACGTAGTTGGTCATCGAGGGGAGCAGTACCATAGTTATGCCCGACACGATACCGGGAACTGACAACGGCAGAGTTACCTGCAAGAACACGGTGAACTTGTTTGCGCCGAGGTCGGAAGCAGCCTCCAAAAGATTTTTATCCAGCTTCAAAAAGGAGGTGTACAGCGGTAAAATCATAAACGGCAGGAAGTCGTAAGTCATACCGATTACCGAGTTTAAGAAGGGATATTTGGAAATATTGCCTTCTAAAACGGATAAAACCTCTTTAAGCGCGGTAATTCTAAGTGTAAAGTTTATCCACATCGGCATTATGAACAGCATTAAAAGAACGTACTGCTTTTTAAAGCCGCTGCGCGCTAATATGTAAGCGGTGGGATAGGCGATTATCAGACAGATAATTGTCGTCGTAATCGACAAAAACAAGCTGTATAAAAGCGTGCCTATGGTGTTCGTGTTGGTGAAAAAGCTTGTAAAGTTATTGAAAGTGAATTTGCCCTGACCGTTCGTAAACGCGTAGTAGACGATTACGAGCAGCGGCGCGATAACGAACAGCGCCAAAAACACCGCGTAGGGCAGACACAGCTGACTGCGGGAAAAACGCAAGCGGAATTTCTTCATTTTACTTGTTTTCCTCCGCAACTTTCAGCTTGAGCTTGATTTTTTCCTTAGGGATTATAAGGCTGACAAGGTCGCCCGTGTTCCATAAATCGGGGCAGGATAAAACGTAATCTTCCTCGTTTTCGTCGGTACGAACTATGTAGCGGTAGTGGTCGCCCTTGTAAATCATAGAAATAATGTTGCCGACAACGCCGCCCGCCGACTTGTCGTCGCTCATTTCTATATCGTGGGTATCGACCTCGACTTCGACTTCCGTATCCGTCAGATCGAGCTTTTCGCCGCCCGCGGTAATAAGATAACCTTCTTCGTCGAGAGTGGAGCCGGGGTAGAGTGTGGTTACGTCGCATTCGAACTCGCCGTCGCCGAACTCGACCGTGTTATTTTTGGTGATTACGCCGACGTACTTGTTGACGGTGTAAACCTTGCGCATAAGGTGAATGCCGTCGGGCTCGACGCGCATACCGATAACCGCGCCGACTTCCGCGCAGGAAGTGCTCTGAATGACGATTTCGAATTTGCCGACTTCGACGGTAATTTCGTAGTGCACGCCCTTGAAGACGGTGGAGATAACCTTGCCTTTGAGCTGTCCTTCGGCGGGAGCGCAGATTTTAATATCCTCGGGGCGTACGACGACGTCGACCATATCGTTGATTTCGAAATCGTCGAGGCAATCGAAAGTGGCGCCGCAGAACTTGACTTTGAGCTTGCCTACGACCGTGCCGTTGAAAATATTGCTTTCGCCTATAAAGTCGGCAACGAACGTGTTTATCGGCTCGTTGTAAATCTCGGTGGGAGTGCCTATCTGCTGAATTTCGCCGTCGTTGATTACGACGATTTTATCCGACATCGTAAGCGCTTCTTCCTGGTCGTGGGTAACGTAGATGAAGGTAATGCCCAGCTTTTTGTGCATATTTTTAAGCTCTATCTGCATTTCCTTGCGCATTTTTAAATCGAGCGCGCCGAGCGGCTCGTCCAAAAGCAGGATTTCGGGCTGGTTTACGATAGCGCGCGCAATAGCGATACGCTGCTGCTGACCGCCCGAAAGGGTGGCAACGCTGCGCTTTTCAAAGCCTTCCAGATCGACTATTTCCAGCGCCTTTTTGACCTTTTTGTCTATGTCCGCGCCGGAAAGCTTTACCTTTTTGACTTTTTCGTTTCCGTTCTTGTCCTTATACGTGGTTTCTATTCTTTTAAGTCTTAACCCGAACGCAATGTTGTCGTAAACGTTCATATGGGGAAAGAGTGCGTATTTCTGGAAGACGGTATTTACCGGGCGGCGGTTGGGGGGCAGCTTGCTTATGTCCTCGCCGTTTAATAAAATCTCGCCGGAAGTAGGCAGCTCAAAGCCGGCAATCATACGCAAAGTGGTGGTCTTGCCGCAGCCCGACGGTCCCAAAAAGGTGACGAATTCACCCTTTTTGACTTCAAGATTGAAGTTATCGACGGCAACCGTTTCGTCGTCGAATTCTTTTCTTACGTTTATAAGCTCGATAATGTTATTGTTTTCGTTCATCGGTTTTCTCCTTAAAAGTTGGGCGGGGTGGAAACCCAAAGCAGTCTGGCAATCGTCTTGCCTATATTTTTGATGGCGTGCGCTTTGTTTGCGGCGTAATAGAAGGTTTCGCCCTTTTTGCAAACGTACTTGCTCTCGCCGAGCGTTATGCAGATTTTACCTTCCAGAACGTATCCGAACTCTTCGCCTTCGTGCGGGAAGTCGACGGAGGTGGACGCGCCCGATAAAAGCTCTACGAGTACCGGTTCCATCTCGTTTTTCTGCGCGTTGGGAATAATCCACTTCAAAACCATTCCGTCCTCGTGCTTTTCGATAAAGTCGTTTTCCGAAAAGGTTACGCGCTCGTCGCTCTCTTTTCTGAAAAATTCCGCGGGGTTGGTGCCCAGTGCGGACAAAATATCCATAAGCGTTGCGATGGAGGGCGAGGTGAGGTCGTTTTCAAGCTGCGAAATATATCCTTTCGTCAACTCGCACCTGTCGGCAAGCTCCGCCTGCGACAGGTTGAGCTGTTGTCGCAGTCTTTTGATTTTAGAACCGATTTCCATACCGTATCTCCGTAGTAATCTTTACGTTTACTTTTGCTAAACGGTTATTAAAAATAAACCAAAAGTTTAGTAAAAATAAACGACGGTACAAATTATATATACGCGCGCGTATTATGTCAATTATTTTTATATTGCATAATAAAAAAATTTGCAAAAAAAGAGTGCGGACAGTAAAACTGTCCGCACGGTTAATCCGATATTAAATTTTACGCCATAGCGTTGAGCTTTTTTGCAAGTCCCGACTTCTTGTTGGCGGCGGTGTTCTTTTTGAGAACGCCCTTAGTAACGGCGCCGTCAATGGTGGAGCATACTTCGGGGAAGAGAGCGGTGGCGGCAGCCTTATCGCCGCTTGCAACTACGGCAAGGAACTTCTTGATCTGGTTCTTTACCTGAGTTTTAACGACTTTGTTCTGCTCCGTCTTCTTTTCTGTAACTAACGTACGCTTCTTAGCTGATTTTATATTGGGCACGGTCTGTATCTCCTTTGGATATATTCAACTTTAAATCTTGTGTAATTTTATCATAAAAAAAGGGGCTTGTAAACTGTTTTTAATCGTCTTTTACAATTTTTTTAATAATATTGTAACCTTTTTAATATTTATATTATATGGAAAAGCAGTCGGCAGGTCGGTCGGTTTCGGTTGTGGTTTTCGACAGCGGCATAGGCGGATTAAATTTATTGTGCGCGTGCGCCGCGCGCGTGCCGCACGCGCACTATTATTATATATGCGACGAAAAAAACGTTCCATACGGTAACCGTCCGCCCGAAGAGATAACGCGGCTGACGCTTTCCGCGCTCGGAGGAATAGAGGAGCTTAACCCCGCCGCGCTCGTTGTGGCGTGCAATACGGTCACGGCAAACTGCATAGACAAACTGCGGCGCAAATTTACATTTCCGGTTGTGGGTATACAGCCCGCAGTAAAGCCTGCGGCGGCGCTCGGCGGAAAGTGCCTCGTCTTAGCAACCAACGCAACGGTTAAAAGCGCGGCTTTCTTAAATCTTGTCAACCGCTATGCGCCCGCCGACACGACGGCGGTGGGGTGCGAACGTCTTGCCGACTACGTGGAGAAAAACGTGCTGTCGCTTCCCGACCGATTGCCCGAAGACCTACTGCCCGATATTCACGCCGACAGCGTAGTTCTCGGATGCACTCATTACACGTTCGTAAAGAGGCAGATAGAGGCAAGGTATAATTGCCCTGTTTTTGACGGTACGGAGGGGACGGCGGCTCATTTTTGGGAAATTGTGGGGACGGCTGACCACGCAGGCGTGAAAAGCGGGGATTTTAGACCACTAGCTGAAAAAGAGTTAAAAATAACATATATTTGTCAAAATACTGATAGGTACACACAAATTATGAAATGTTTGTTCAGTAATTACAAGCTTCACCCTTAAAAAATCTAAAAAAATTTATAAAAAATTTGATTTTTTTGCATTTGGTGGTTGACAGTGGGCAAAACGTATGTTATCATAATATCACCAATCGCGAGGAAACAAATTCTATGCCTATGCTGACCGGTGAATACAATCACCAGCTTGATGCGAAAAACAGAATGAGAATACCCGCTAAGCTCAGAAAGGAGCTTGGCGATGAATTCTATTTCGCAAAAGGCACGGACGGATGTCTTTTCGTATATCCGAAGGCAGAGGTTGAAGCGATTCTGGAAAAGTTAAAGGACATAACTCTCGGCGATCCCCGCCAGCGCAATGTGCGCGCGTTTTTAAAGACTATCCTTTCCGTAAAGGAAGACGACCACGGCAGATTGCTTTTAAGCCCCGAGATGCGCGAGCATATCGGACTTGAAAAGG
>CAMWKX010000064.1 GCA_947174955.1 uncultured Clostridia bacterium
ATAAGCGCCAGCATTATATTTCTATCAGCCGGTTGCCGTCAAAGCAATAAATATTCTCTTTTTTGAACCCGTACTTCGATCCGTTAATTGCTATATGCGGTTCAAACGTAAAATACTTGACGCTTTCAAATGTCGTCTTATTGCCTTTTTCGATATAAATTCTATCGTCTTTATTTATTACGATTGAATGTCCCAGATTACCTAAAAAATCTAAATTTATATATCCGTTAGCCTTTATGAACTCGTTTATATGAAAATATAGTTGTTCGAAAGTCGTTTCGGGCTTGGCAAACGAAACAAGTTCACTGTGTAGCTTATCTTCCATAAGCAAGCCGTTTTTCCATTCGGTGTTGCTTATTTTGTTTATATCGTTTACGACTAAGCCGTTTTCAATAATAATCGTTCTTGCGTAGTCACCCCAAACATTACCGACTTGCGGACTTAAATCCACCGTAATTATATCGTTTTCTTTAATAATTTTGTTTGCGGTTTGATAGTGTTTTCCCGATACGGAAAGAGTTGTTTCTTCGCCAGAAAAAACGAACGCTCCTATATCCCAATACCAAAAGGAAGTGGCGCCGAGCGCAAGCATCTTGATTTCGGCAATCTGCCTTAATTCGGGTAAGCTCATTCCGACTTTTATTTCCGATTTTATAAAAGTCATAGTTTGTTTTGCTATCTGTTGAACTTCGGCATTAGTCATATTATTTACCTGCTTTATGCTTATGAAATAAATATTTCTGTCGCTGCGGCGGTTGCCCCGCAGGGGGCGCCCAAACCTTATCTCAACAAAAAAAGCACGGACAAAAGTCGGTGCTCTTTTCGTGGTGGAGCTAAGGGGAGTCGAACCCCTGACCTTCTGAATGCCATTCAGACGCGCTACCAACTGCGCTATAACCCCGAAAGTTATAGCAACATTATAAAAGGTATTAAATCTTTTGTCAATCGATATCGTCTAAATTGTCGTTATCCGTAATCTGCCTGATAACCCGGCAGGGGTTGCCGACCGCAAGCGAGTTCGCCGGGATATCCCGCGTAACCACGCTGCCCGCGCCGATAACGCACCCGTCGCCGATGGTCACTCCGCCGATAACCGTCACGTTGCCCGCCAGCCAGCAGTTGTTGCCTATCTTGATGGGCTTTGCGTACTCATAGTCGAAGACGGTTCCGTCAGGCTTAACGCGCGCGTTGCGCTGTTGCCAGCGGAAGGGGTGGACGGGCGTCAAAAGCGACACGTTCGGTCCGACGAACACGTCGTCGCCGATTTCCACGGGGCAGCAGTCAAGTACGGTAAAATTGAAATTGGCATAAAAATTTTTGCCGATTTTAATGTTCTCGCCGTAGTCGCAGTAGAACGGTCCCTGCAAATAGACGCCGTCCGCCGCGTTAGGCAAAAGCTCGCGCAAAATTTCTCCGCGCTTGTCCTCTTCGGTTTCGAGCGTAGCGTTGAATTCCGTGCACAGCCTGTGCGCTTTCGCGCGCAAATCGGGCAAACCGTCCGCGCTCGCGTCGTAGACCTTTCCCGCAAGCATCTTTTCACGTTCCGTCATAATTTCACCTCTTTGAAAAATTTCCTTACCTTCTCGTTACTGTCAAACTCACATTCGCGCAACATATCTTCCGACAGCCACCCGCGCGCCCTCAAAGCCTTAACTGCGTTGTAACGACAGCAGGAGCAAAGGGAATTTTCATAAATAAATTCAAGCACGCCGCGGGGGATTTCGGCGCCGCTGTCATAAGCGCTTAAAAGGTCAATGACAACTTCGTGCCAACCGCTTTCGTCGTCCTTATCAATTACAATCCCGTCAAGCTTTTTAATCAATCCTTCAATGTCGTAAACTTTGTTGGTTGCGGCATATTCCCGCACCAATTGAGTTTTTTCGTTCTTTTCGACTGGCTTTTTTACCTCGTTTAACGAATAGAAAAACTCAAAATCGGAGCGGTCGTAATTGTCGTTATGCTTGAAAAGTTTTTCCAGATCCGCGGCAATACACAAAAACGCGTCTTTACCGTAAACTTCGACGAGATTTACGCTCACTCTTTCGAGATTGTCGCGTTGAAAATCGTACCAGTCGATATCGCGCTTATCCCGAAGAATCGAATAAAGCCTTCCGTACATATTTCTCAGCGCACTGCGAGCTAAGTAATTTTTGTCTTTTGCAAACTCGCTGACAAGGTCGCAAAGGTGCTCGAATTCCCAACCGTATTCCTCGTCAAGACTGCCGAACTTCCCGATTATCGGCGGCAAAAAATATCCGTCGTCGTTAAACAGCTTGATAAGTTGATAGAGATATTCAGCCCGCGTTCCCTCGCATTGCGTGTCGAAACAGGGATTGCTAAGACAGCAGTCGAGCAGAATTTTGCGGTAAGGCTCTTTATCGGCGCAGTCACGCAGAGCAATGTAGCACCGCCCGAGCCCGCAAACCAAAGCCTTTTTGAAATTTTCTAAGTCCATACGCTCATTTTACCATATGCGTATTGCAAAATCAATTATTTCAGTTATAATATGGGTATGAACAAAATTGCGGAAACAATTTTCAGATACAAAAAAGCAGTTTTGAAAAAACTGCCCGAATACGGTTTTGAGGAGGAAGGCGGCGGTTACGTCTACCGTACGCAGATCTGCGATAATCAGATGCGCCTCATAGTGCGGATAAATGTGTGCGGCGAAGTGGAAACGGAGGTGTTCGATACGGAAACCGAAGAGCCGTACACGCTGTTTTTGGTGGACGGCGCAGTAGGTGAATTTGTAGGCAAGGTGCGCTCCGACTACGCGGGCGTGCTCGAAGATATAGCAGAAAAATGCTTTGAAAGGGAGGTTTTCAAAGGAGCGCACACTCAACCGCTGATCGAGTACGTGCGTGAAAAGTACGGCGACGAGCTTGAATTCCTGTGGGAGAAAACTCCCGACTGTGCAGTGTGGCGAAGAAAGGACAACCGTAAATGGTATGCGGCAATTCTGACGGTGCGATATTCGAAGCTTGGGATAGAGCGCGAAGGCACGGTTGAAATAATAGATATGCGAATGGACCCGACCGAGCTTGAAAAGGCGGTGGACGACAGGACGTATTACCGCGGCTATCATATGAACAAGAAGCATTGGGTGACGATGCTGCTTGACGGCAGCGCGCCGTACGACGAGCTTGTGCGGCGTTTAGACGAAAGCTACGCGTTGGCAAAGAAATGAAAAAAGGGCAGGTTTTAAACCTGTCCTTTTGATTTTTATTCTGTCAGTTCGTGTTCGGTAATTTCGGGAGTGGGTGCAGGAGTTTCGCAAGCGGCAACCTCTTCGGCGACGCTTTCGGCTTCCACGGTCACTGCCGGAGCGTTTTCAACGGCGGCTCTCTTCTTTCCGTTATGCCGCTCGGCTATGTAATTGATTAAGGGGAACAGCACTTTCGTAAACAGCTCCGCCGCAAGCAGGTAGAGGTGTATCAGTGCGTGGTGCTCGCCCGGTTCGATTATCATAGTCAGCGAAAGTGCAATTACGGTAAGCGATTCGAGCAGATTGAAAACCGCAACTATTTTGCAGACCGTGAGTTTATGCTCTTTCAGTTCCTCGGTGGCTTCAACCAGCTCGCGCGTTTCTCTGAGAATAGACCAGATAGCCCAACCCACGCATACGACGGCGTAAGTTACGTTAATTTCGCCCGTTTCAACAAAGGTAATAATGGTAATGCCGATAATGATTTCGACGAGGTTCCAGTAAAGCGGACCGATAGAATAATGCTTTTTATTTTTAAAAGCGGTATAGATTATTTCTTCCACGCCGTAAAAGATCATTAATCCGCCGATAAAGTACCTAAGCACCCCGATTTCGGCAATGGCGGAGGCAAACGCAATGACCAGCGCCGTCAAGGTCCAGTAAATTACAGTTCTTATAATCCCGTAAATTTTCATAAAATTACCTTATTTTCTTTTTCCTTTCAGCCATTTTATAAGGAATACGGCGAAAATTATAGCAAACGGAATATTTGAGGCAAGCAGCGCAATCACGCCCGTCAGGAAATAAATACCGTTGTTAAGAACAATCGTCAGCACAATACCGATAAACAGCCACGCCAACGCTATACTGCACAGTATCCGCCAGATTTTCATAACTTTCGCAACGGGCTTTTGCTTATAAAACGCTAATTCAATCTCGTATTTCGGGTCGAGCTTGTAAATATCTTCCGTAAACGGCTCGGTTACCGCAACGAAATTGCCGTCGACTTTAACTTTGATTTTATCGAGCTTTCTCAGATATCTGAATTCGTTAATATCGAAAATGTAGTCGGTGGTAAATTTTTTGGATATGCCGTCCACGGAGTACGAAAGGGTTAAAGCGTACCTCTTATTCATATTGCCGCGTTTGCTGTGACTGACGATTTTGTAATCGTTTATTCGTGCCGTGGTTTCGAAGCCCGATTTTTTGGCTTTATTCAATCTTATCCAGCCGTAAATCTGTTTGCCGCTCATCACGAGGGGGATCGAGCCGAAGACTATGGGAAGAAGACCGAATATCAGCACGAGTATTATAATCGCGGCGTTGTAAGAAGCTCTCGGCGGGCGCAGGGCAGACACAATTATGTTGGTTAACACGGCAACGCCGACGGCAACGAAAACACTGCCTATTATTAAAAGCATAACGATATCAAGAACCGAGTACCGCTTTCTGTCAACTTCTTTTTTCATAATTTATAATTCGTCGTATTCGTCCAGATCGGCTTTGATGCACTTTTCAAAGAGCGGCTTATGATCGGTATAAATTTTTTTCAGATACTCGATAATCTGAGGTTTGAGCTCGGCGTGTTGTTCTTTCGGGCAATCTCCCAAATAAACTAAGTACGAACCGTCGTCCATCTCCATTACAAGGTCGCCGATGCCCGTTTCCGTTTCCCAGCCGTAAATATCTTCCAGAGCCGAGTCAACCTCGCCCTGAATGGGTATTTCGCTCGGCTTGGTTTCAAAGCATAAAGCGATAGTCTCGCCGTAATCGTATATAACGGCGCGCCAGTCTTTTTGTTCGTCGATAATTAATCTTTCTTCATTGATTTCCATATAAATTTCTCCTGTATATTTAATTTACCACAAACCGATAAATTTTGCAACAGTTCGTGTCATTGCGTTTCGGGCGTATCGCTTGAAAAGGCTTTTTTTGTGTGATATAATGTAAAAAACGAACGATGGGAGCGCATTATGACGGTAGAGGAATACAAGGCTCGCGTAGAGGCGGCAAACAGAATAGTATTTTTCGGCGGCGCGGGGGTATCGACCGAGAGCGGCATTCCCGACTTCCGCAGCGTAGACGGCTTGTATAATCAGAAGTATGACGCCCCGCCCGAAGTAATACTTTCCGCCGACTATTTTTATGAGCATACCGACTTATTTTATAAATTCTATTTTGATAAAATGATATACAGGTCCGCCGAGCCGAACGCCGCGCACAGAAAATTGGCGCAGTGGGAGAAGGAGGGCAAGCTTTTAGCGGTAATCACGCAGAATATAGACGGTTTGCACCAGGCAGCGGGGAGTAAAAACGTGTTCGAACTTCACGGCACCACGCTGAGCAATCACTGTATTCGTTGCGGCAAAAAATATACGTTGGACGAAATTTGCGCTCACGCGCCTGCCGTTCCGAAGTGTAATTGCGGCGGCATAATCAAGCCCGACGTCGTGCTCTACGGCGAGGCTCTGCCCGAGTCCGCGGTTTACGGTGCGGTGAAAGCTATCGGTCAAGCTGATTTGCTGATAGTGGGCGGCACGTCGCTGTCCGTATATCCTGCGGCAAGCTTTATCGGCTACTACCGAGGAAATAAAGACAACCTTATAGTTATAAACAAAACGCATATAGACGGATATGCAAATCAGCTCAACGGCAAACTTGGGGAGCTATTGTAAATGTGATATGCAAAAAAGGCACTGACAAACTGTCAGTGCCTTTTTTGTCTTAGAGTAATTGTTGTATAAAATGAATTATCTACGTTAAATTGAAATTTATTTAACTGTACTTTCTTTCTTTTCTATTTGTATGCGTAAGCGTTGCGGAATGAAGATGTCCGTTCAAATCGATATAATCGCAAAGCTCTTTGCCCAACGCTTTTTCAGTATTGGGATTTTTCCATTTTATACCCACGAAAGAATAACTTTCATCATCTGACCAATATATTTCCTCCTTTTTGCTGTCATATGAAGTAACGTGACTTGACCTGTTTACGAACAGAGTGCGGTGACATTTTTCGCATATCGTAGGTGTTTCGGATATGTAACCCCCGTCGGGTTTATCCTCGCCTACCCACAAATGTGCATATCCCATATTTGAATTAACGATTTTTCCAGTAGGGGAATACTGTAAACTCGTCGTATTATTCCATTCATTTTTTCCTTCAACGAGCTTCCCGTTACAATAAGGGCAGGTGTCTTTGACTTGATATTCAAGCATATCTTGGATATTTTTCCAACTGTCCACGAGCCCCGCATAAAATACATCTTTCAAAGCGGAGTTTATCTTCTGATAATTTGCAAGCCAGATTTTATTTAGTTCTCGTTCATTCTGCCGTTTTGTCTGCATTTCCTGCTGATATTTTTTATTCTTGATTTTCGGGATAATGACCTTATCGATAAGCACAAAAATCAATACCAAAAATACGACAGCTGCCGCAATAATACCAAACACAGTCTTCGCGGTTTTTTGGGCCGCCGGGATAGCCAACAAAGAATAAATCATTGATATTCCTCAGATAAAAAATCGTGCTTCCACGAAAATACTGTTTATTACTCTATTTGAGCAGATACATTATAACACAAAAGACCTTCATTTTCAATCATATAGCATAGAAAAAAAATAATAGAATGGACTGTGGCAGGAGTTTGAATAGTGCGAGATGGTGGATTACTGCGCGGCGTTTCTTCTTATCACCGCCAACCACACAGCAAAAAGGACAGGTGCGAAACCTGTCCTTTTTGCTGGTGGGAGGTGGTGGATTCGAACCACCGAAGTCGGAGACGTCAGATTTACAGTCTGATGCATTTGGCCACTCTGCAAACCGCCCAAATTAAATTTTAAGCCGCTTATTTTCAGCGGCGTTGAAGGTGAATGGAGCTGGTGACTGGAATCGAACCCGCAACCTGCTGATTACAAATCAGCTGCTC
>CAMWKX010000065.1 GCA_947174955.1 uncultured Clostridia bacterium
TGAATTTCGTCTTTCCCGAATCTAAGAACCCGAGAAACAGATATACCGATATTTCCTGCATATTACACGCCGAACAATTCTTTTAATTCTTCTTCGTCAAGCTTACTGCCGATTACGCACAGTCTTCCCGTGTATTCCGCGCCGCCCTCGCGTACGTTCACCTCGCCGGGAACGTAGTCGAAATGCAGCCATTTACCGTCTTGCCCCGCAACTATGCCCTTTGCACGCAGTACCGTGCCGAAGCGCGTGCTGTCCGAAAGCTCCGCCAAAGCGGATTTAAGTCCGTCGGCGGTAAACTTTGCCGACGTTTCGACGCCCCAGCTCGTAAACACTTCGTCCGCGTGATGGTGATGATGGTGTCCGTGTTCGTGCTCTTGGTCGTGATCGTGGTGATGGCAATGACCGTGCTCGTGGTCGTGCTCTTCTTCGTCGTGGTCGTGGTGGCAGCAATGGTGTTCGTGCTCCTCCTCGTCCTCGTCGTGGTGATGATGGCAGCAGTGACCGTGTTCGTGGTCGTGCTCCTCTTCGTCGTGGTCGTGATGGTGACAGCAGTGGTGCTCTTCCTCGTGCGTGAGCTTTTCAAGCTCGCTTTCGAGCGTGGAAGCGTGCTCCATAGCCTCTAAAATCTGCTTGCCGTCAAGCTTGTCCCACTCGGTGGTGACGATCGTCGCGCCCTGATTGTGTTCGTGCACGAGCTTGACCGCGGTAGCAAGCTTTTCGCTGCTTGCGACGTCGGCGTGGCTGAAAACTATGCACGCCGCGCTTTCAATCTGGTCGTTGAAGAATTCGCCGAAGTTCTTCATATAAATTTTGCACTTGTTCGCGTCGACAACCGCCGTGAGCGAATTAATTTTCGCATCGGCAATGTCCGCCCTCTCGACGGCGCGCACGACGTCGGAAAGCTTGCCCACGCCGGAAGGCTCGATTAAAATTCTGTCTGGAGTAAGCTCCGCCGCAACTTTTTTCAGTGCCTCGGCAAAGTCGCCGACGAGCGAGCAGCAGATACAGCCCGAATTGAGTTCGTTTACGGTTATGCCCGCTTCCTTCATAAAGCCGCCGTCAACGCCTATTTCGCCGAATTCGTTCTCGATTAAAACGAGTTTTTCGCCCGCGTAAGCTTCCTTAATGAGTTTTTTGATAAGCGTGGTCTTGCCCGCGCCTAAAAAACCCGAAAATACGTCGATTTTTATCACTTGATTTACCTCGCGTTTATTTGATATCTATTTTATACGCATATTCAAAAGTTGTCAAACGATTGCGACAGTAACGCAAAAACTAAGCGCCCGCGCAACTACCGTTGCGCGGGCGCTTTACCGTTATACTCAGTAAGTGAGGCGGCGGAAAGATCCGTCCTCTTTATGAATCATAATTTTCGCATCCTGATTGCCTGCCGTCTTCTTGGCAAAAGCTATCGCCTCCGCCTGGGTTAAAAACAGTTTCAACGCCTTGTCCGCGCCCTGCGCTTTAACCTGCCATCTATTATCTTCCTTTCTCTTGGAAATGTGATATATCTTTGTTGCCTTGCTCTCTGTTGCTTTGCTATCTGCCGCTTTTTTCTCCGCCATAGTTTCCTCCGTGTACCGCTAAAATAAATTATGCGGTTATCGTATTATATAGAATTATATATGCATTTTATCACAGAAATGTTACATTGTCAAGCGAGTTTATACACCGTATATTGTAATAAAAATGTATGACAGAGGCATAAAATTACTTGATAAGTTCAGCGCGGAGTGGTAACATACAGTCTATGGAAAACGAAGAAATAATTACGGCGGAGCCCGAACAAGGTAACGCCACCGTTAAACTCACGAAAAAGCAACAGTTTTTACAGCTTTTAAAATTCACCGCATTCTCGCTTTCGGCGGGAATAATACAGTTTTTGTTGCAGTCCACGCTGTTCGACTGGACGCACGCTTTGACCTATTGGCAGGCATATCCCATTGCCCTTGCCGCGTCCGTTATATGGAACTTTACCTTTAACAGAAAGTTCACCTTCAAGGCTTCGTCCAACGTGCCGATCGCTATGGCGCTCGTTGTCGTATACAACCTGTTAATCGTAGTTCCGTTTGCGATACTCGGCGAATACCTCGTAAGTCTGTGGGGCGACGCCTTCGGTATGCTCGTTACGGTAATACTGCTGCTCATCAACTTTATCACCGAATTTTTCTGGGATAAGTTCGTGGTATTCAACGACAAACTGGTAAACAGGCTCGAAAAGCTTTTCCGCCGCAAAAAGGCGTAAACGATAAAGGCGCGTCAATTTGACGCGCCTTTCTTTTCGGGAAGAAGTTTCAGCTTTCTAAACAAAGCCTTAAAATGCCGGCAAGTCAGCTGGTCGCACTTTTTGGTCGAAAGGATCTCCCCTATATTCATTCTTACTTTCATTTCCCCTTTGACCTGTTCCAGAAAAGTCGCCCTGTCGTTATCGCTGAACAGTCCTTCAATAGTATCTTTTCCCCGGTTTACCGCAGAACCCGCATACGCCAGCGTAAGACGCTCTTCGGGAATATCGCCGATTTTCATACATCTGTTCACGCTGAGCGAAGAGGGAACGGTTATCGTTTTATTCCGTATCTGTTCCTCGGCGTCCTTGTCCAGAAGAATCCTTACGTTCACGTTGTTATTGACGTAGAATTCTATAAGCGGCTGCGCGTGCGTCCAGCCCGTCATATGCATTACCGAATATTTTTTCTTGTCTATTTCGAAATAGTCCATAAACGCCTTAATGCAGGCTATATCTCTCTCCCCCTCGCAGAGGATCAACTCGTTGGAAATATTTAAAATCACGTTGTTGATTGTGATGCTGTTAAAATCGGAAAGCCCCGCGTTTTTATAGTGCTTTTCAAAGCTCTTTATTTCGATAGGCGAAACGACCGTTCCGTTCTCCGTCATATGCACGTGGTGAATTGCCGACGTTTCGCTTATCATATACGGACTGTGAGTGCACATAATTACGGTGTTCTCTTTGGCAAGCTCCTGCAATTCGCGCAAAAGCTCCGCCTGAGCTTCGGGGTGAAGGAATACGCCCGGCTCGTCCAAAATCAGAATATCGTTTTTCTTTAAACAACTCTTTATAAAGTAGTACGCAAAATACCACCTGCGCCCCGTGCTGGTTTCCTTGAACGGCGTTTGCGCGCCGTCCTTTTCGTTGACGAAAAGTTGCAGCCCGTCTTTATACCTGACCTCTATTTTAGTTATCATATCGCGGTCGAAGTCGGGCAAATTTTTATTGAGTGCGGCTTCGAAATCGGCGGCAAATGCGCTTTTGCTTATACCGAGTTCTTTAAGCACTTTATCTATACTCCGCTCTTTTTCGTACGCGGTTAAAATTTTTTCTCTTTGCTTGCCGTCGAATTTTAACGTTATGTAAGTTTCCGTCAGCAGACTGTCGTAATCGTAACGCCTGTCGTAGTCGTAATCGTATCCGCCGCGGCTGCCGAACTGCTCGGTTGCGGGGATATAGTAACATCTTCTGGCGATTGAATTTCTTACCCTTTGCAAGAAACTCTGCTTCTTCTTTTCCTTCTCGTCGCGACGGCTGTAATAATCGTCCTCTTCGTCCCGCGCTTTTATTATCAAGTCGCAGAATTTTTCGATTTTACCGTTTAAGATTTCCACCGCTTTCTGCAAATCGGACGACTTGGCGGTTATCTGTTCGTTTATCTCGTCTATGACGCGTTTCATTTGTTGGCTGTCAACCGTAACGAACTTCTTATCGAAATCTGTTAAACGGGGCTCGCGGAACGTCACCTTGAAATCGGGCTTCTCGAATTTAACGTTAAACGGACTGGCATATCTGTATTCATACTCGTAGCCTTCCCGACGGTACAGTTCTATTTCCCGTTCGTTTTCAAGTATGGTTTCGACTATTCCGTCAACATCTTCGATCAAACTTGCGACGTCGCGGCGATAAAGGTTAAAACGGCAAGAACAAAACGGAGATTCTTTAAGCGAATCTATCGTATAAAAATAGCCGTCGTCGCTTCCGTCTTCGACTTTTATTTCACTCAACGTCTTTTCGAAATCTTTAAGCTTTTCGGAAACGACGGCAGCCTCGTTTTTTACTTCGTCCGCCGCCTTTTTCAACGCATCGACGTAAATCGGCGAGCGCATAACGTTTACTTTCAAAGAATCGCTATCTAAACCGCTTACGTTGTTATAGACTTCGATAAGGCGGGCCTGCTGGTCGTAATCCAGATCTTTTGCCAACTCCTTTAACGTTGCATTGTCGAGCTCGAGAATAACGGAATAATCTATGTTCCTGTACCTATCGTAGTACCGCGCGTTATTCAATTTGAATATTTCGTAGACGGCTTCGAGCACATTGGACTTGCCGCTTCCGTTTTTGCCGATAAAAGTTATCAGCCCGTTCTTTGAAAATTCAACCGTCTGCTCCGAGTGCACCGACTTGAAATTTTTGATTTTTATGGATTTGATATTCATTCGTATAATCCTCTTTGAGATTATTCTATCACGCGCGGGTAAAAATTTCAACTTATAAAGCAGCCCGCCGCAATTTCGCGGCGGGCTGCTTTGGTGCGCCCGAATGGATTCGAACCATCGGCACCGAGCGTCGGAGGCTCGTGCTCTATCCAACTGAGCTACGGACGCGTTTTTTCACATTATATCCCGCGGACGGCAAAAAATCAACCTTTTGCGTAAGCGTTGACAATACCCAGCAAAATTTCCACAACCTTGTGCATATGCCTTATCGAAATATACTCGTCAAGCCCGTGCGCATTGTGCCCGCCCGTACAGATATTGGGGCAAGGCAGCCCCATAAACGACAGCGACGAACCGTCTGTGCCGCCGCGTATAGGCGCGACGATAGGCTTTACGCCCGCCTCTTCCATTGCCGATTTTGCGTTGTCGATTAAGTGCTTATGCGGCAGAATGACCTCCGCGCAGTTGTAATACTGGTCGCGCATCTTAAACGCAATCCTTCCGCCGTACACGCCGTTGAGTCTGTCAACCTGCTCTTTGACGAACCCCTTGCGCCTTAAAAACTCCGACTTGTCGTGGTCGCGGATTATGCCGTGCACCGTGCATTTTTCCACGCCGCCCGCAATTTCCGTGATAAAATAGTATCCCTCTCTGCCCTCGGTCGTTTCGGGGCGCTCGGACGCGGGCAGAGTATCGATAAACTCGTTGGCGATGCAAACCGCGTTTATCATCTTGCCCTTTGCCTGTCCCGGGTGAATATTCACGCCCGCAATATCCAGATCGAAGCACGCGCCGTTAAAGGTTTCGTAGGTTATCTCGCCCAGCTCCTCGCCGTCGACCGTATACGCGAAATCGCAGCCGAACTTTTCAACGTCGAATAACTTCGCGCCGTGCCCTATCTCCTCGTCGGGAGTGAACGCAATGCCTATTTTTCCGTGCTTTATTTCGGGGTGGTTTACAAGGTATTCGGCAAGCGCCATAATTTCGGCAACGCCCGCCTTGTCGTCCGCGCCTAAAACCGTTGTTCCGTCGGAAGTGATTATACCGTCGCGCACAACGGGTTTTACGCCGATACCGCTCGGCTTGTCCACCGTGTCGAGGTGCGCGATAAACCCTATCGAATACTCGGTATCGCAGTTTGCGGGTATGCTCGAATACACGTACGCGTGTTCTGTGACCTCCGCTTCCAGACCCATTTCTTTAAGCTCCGCGCACAGCATATCCGCCAGATTTCTCTGGCACTCGGTCGAGGGCGTATTATCGAAATTGTCCTCGTTGCTCGGCGTGTCCACCTGCACGTAACGCAAAAATTTCTCTTCCACGTTGCTCGTAAAACGTATCTCCAAGGGCTCGCTTTCGGGTATGCGTTCCTGCTTGTTGATTATGCTCCACTTTATAAACAACGGAGAATTGGCGCGCTTGTATGCCAGAACATCTTCCTCGTCAAAGGGCTGACTTTCGTCTTCGTCGTTATCGTACCATATCCATTTAACGCAGTACTGCGCAAACCATTCGGTATTACCGAGCACCATTACGGCAACGTTGATATCGCTATAATAAGCTTTGTCGGGAATACCTCTGTACACTACCGAGCCGTCGGACAGCTCTTCTCTCGTGCAGGTGTTCGCAAACTCTTTATCTATTACCTTCCAAAGCTCGGCGACGTCGTACACGCCGTCCGCGCGTATTCTCTCCTCGTCGAGCTTGATTTTCATTTTCATCATAACTTTATCATCCCCTTTTAAATGCGTTGCTTTCTTCGTCGAACGCGTAGCCCGCGGCGGCAAGCCTTTTTATAAGTTCCTCTTCCTCCGCATTATACCGCGCACAGAAATCGGAGAGCGTTTCGCCGTCGCGCAGGGCGGTATTGACAAGCGAAAGTAAAATATTGTCGTCCATCGGTAAACCCATACCGCAATTATATCACGGCGGCAAAATTAAAGCAAACGCATTTTATTGCATTTGCAGTCAATCCGTGTTATAATTTGTCCGTTATGAAGACCGTAGTTGTGGGTATGAGCGGCGGCGTGGACAGCTCCGTCGCGGCGCTTTTATTGAAAGAGCAGGGTTACAACGTAATAGGCTTGTTTATGCTCAACTGGGAGGAAAACGGCGCGGACGGCGCGTGCACGGCGGAGAGCGATTTCGCCGACGTGCGCAGGGTTTGCTCGCTTCTGGATATCCCCTATTACAGCGTCAATTTCGCCAAACAGTATCAGGAGCGCGTTTTCAAGTACTTTCTCGAAGAGTACGCCGCGGGCAGAACGCCCAACCCCGACGTTTTGTGCAACCGCGAAATCAAGTTCGGTCCCTTCCGCGAATATGCGCTGTCTTTGGGCGCGGACTATATAGCCACGGGGCACTACTGCGGCATCGACCACAACGCGGACGGCAACCACTACCTTTTAAAGGCGCGCGACGAGGGCAAGGATCAGACCTACTTTTTAAATCAGGTGACCCAGCCCCAGCTTGCAAACGTACTCTTCCCGCTTGCCAATCTGCCCAAGGAAGAGGTGCGGGCAATCGCTGAAAAACACGGACTTGCCACCGCAAAAAAGAAGGATTCGACGGGCATATGCTTTATCGGCGAGCGCAACTTCCGCAAGTTCCTTATGGAATATC
>CAMWKX010000066.1 GCA_947174955.1 uncultured Clostridia bacterium
TGCCCGGAGTGTCCAAAAGTTCGTAGCCGTCGAGGCGTATCCACTGTTTGCCGCGCGTTACGCCAGCCTTGTTGCCAGTCTGCGCGCGCACGTTGCCCGCAAGCAGATTGATAACAGTACTCTTGCCCGTATTCGGCACGCCGCACACCATAAAGCGGAAGGTCTGCACGTATCCCTTCTGAGCGTTCTTATCGCGTTTGTCTTTAACCAAAGCGGCAACCGCCTCTTGCAAAGCGCGGCGCGAACGGCTGTCCGCGGCGTTAATGCGCACGCACGCACCGCCTTCCTCGCGGATAAGCTTGACGAACGCGTCCGCCTTTTGGTCGGCTAAATCGCCCTTGTTCAAAACGTACAGAACGGGCTTTGCGCCGAACATTTTTTTGAGCGACGGATTGAACGACGAGGCGGGACAGCGCGCGTCGAGCACGTAAATTATGCCGTCGCAAACGGCTACGTTGTCCTCCATCATTCTCATCGCCTTGGTCATATGACCGGGGAACCACTGTAAATTTTTCATAATACTGTTACTTCAAAAGGTCGGGGCGGCGCGCGGCGGTCAGCTTTTCGCTCTGCTCGCGGCGCCACTTGTCTATCTGCGCGTGATTGCCCGAAAGCAACACCTCGGGCACGGCAACCCCCTCGTAAACGGCGGGGCGGGTGTACTGCGGGTACTCTAAAAGTCCGTCCGAAAAGCTTTCGTCCACAAGCGATCCGGCAGCAATCACCCCGTCGACGTAGCGCGCAACGCAGTCGCATATTACCATTGCGGGCAGTTCGCCGCCCGTCAAAACGTAGTCGCCTATCGATATCTCGCCGTCGAAATACAAATCGAGCACGCGCTGGTCCACACCCTCGTAGTGCCCGCACAGAATGACAATGTGCTCCCTTTCGGCAAGCTCGCACGCCTTCTGCTGAGTGAATACTTCACCCTTGGGCGAGGTGTAAATTCTCAAAGCCTTATGGTCGGGGTCGACCGCCTTAACCGCGCTGCCGATGGGCTGCGGCATCATAACCATACCCGCGCCGCCGCCGAAAGGATAGTCGTCGCACTTTAAATGCTTATCCTCGGAGTAGTCGCGGATATTTATAATCTCTATCTCTATTTTACCGCTCTTTTCCGCGCGCCCTATAATGCTCTCTTTAAGGGGCGCGAACATTTCGGGGAAGAGCGTGAGCACCGTCATTTTCATAGCGCTACTTCCTTTATTCTCGACGCGCTTACGGTCACCCTGCGGGCAACCGTGTCGATATCGGAAATAAGCCCCTCCACCGCGGGGAAGGTCATAGTTTTGCCGTCGGGCGTTTTTAATTCGTAAATATCCGTGCGCGCGGGGATAATACTTTCCACCTCGCCGTAGATTTTTCCGTCGTCGTCCACAACCGTACACCCGATAATATCCGCGATATAATAGGTATCTTCGGGAAGAGCGGGCGCGTCTTCTCTGAGAACGGTAATTTCCAGTCCGCGCAAGGTTTCCGCGGCGTTTCTGTCGGCAATTCCGCTTAATGTTATAAACGCGCAATTGCCGCCGTCGGGGCGCACTTTGAGTATTTTATACGCGTTACCCCCCACATATACCCTATCGAACGCCTTTAAGTCCTCGGGATAGTCGGTCATTGCAAGCACTTTTACTTCGCCGCGGATACCCTGCGGCTTGACTATCGTTGCGATTGTAAGATAATCTGTCATTTATTTTATTTCCTGTTTATTGCCCGAACGTTCGTGAAATGAAAAGAAAAAGAAAGGGCGTTACGCCATTTCTTTTTCCTTTATTTCGATAAAATATTTCTTTTCTTCGCGGGGCGTGTACGCATTAACAATTGTGCGCAGCGCCTTGGCGATTTTGCCCTGCTTGCCGATAACCTTTCCCATATCGGAAGGATCCAAAAGCACGGTAACTTCGACCGAGGTTTCCTTTTCCTCGACGTTGTACTCTATCTCGTCGGTCTTGTCGGCGAAACGCTCGACAATATATTTGATTAAAGCTAACGTATCCATAGATTACTTCTTCTTTTTCTTGTCGTTGGTCTTGGGTGCGGAGAGCTTTTTGGAAGGCTCCATTGCGCCAACCTTTACGAGATAGCTCTTAACCGTTTCGGTGGGCTGAACGCCCTTTGCAAGCCAAGCCTTAGCCTTCTCAACGTCGATGTTGATTTCGGCGGGGCTCTTTAAGGGGTCAACGTAACCGATCTTGTCGATGTACTCGCCCGACTGCGCCTTTCTCGAATCGATAACGACTACTCTGTAAAAGGGGCTCTTCTTATCGCCCATTCTCGTAAGTCTCATCTTAACTGCCATAGTATATATTCTCCTTTAAAATATGTTTTTCTTTATTTAAAACGGTAATCTTCTCTTACCGCTTCTCAACTGTTTCATAAGCATTTTAGTCTGCTCGAACTGCTTTAAAAGCTGATTTATTTCCTGCACGCTCGTGCCGCTGCCCGCCGCAATGCGCTTCTTCCTCGACGAGTTTATTATCGAGGGGTCGTTGCGCTCCTTGGGGGTCATAGACAGAATGATTGCCTTGGTGCGCTCTATTCTGCTCTCGTCGATATCGCCGTCCTTGACCTTGCCGCTAAGCCCGGGCATCATAGAAACCAAAGCCTGCGCGCCGCCCATCTTCTTCATACTCTCGAACTGCGTCAGATAGTCCTCTAACGTAAAGCTGTTTTCGAGCATCTTCTTCTGCATCTTCTTGGCTTCTTCGACGGACACCGCCTCCTGCGCCTTTTCGATGAGAGAGAGAACGTCGCCCATACCCAAGATACGCGAAGCCATTCTGTCGGGATAGAAGTATTCGAGGTCGGTCGATTTTTCGCCAACGCCGATAAACTTTATGGGCTTGCCCGTGACCGCCTTAATAGAGAGGCACGCGCCGCCGCGCGTATCGCCGTCGAGCTTGGTCAGAACTATGCCCGTCACTTCCAATCTTTCGTTGAACGTCTTTGCAACGTTGACGGCAACCTGACCCATCATAGAGTCAACCGTGAGCAAGATTTCGTCCACGCGCACAGCCTGCTTAATCTTTTCAAGCTCCTGCATCAGCGCTTCGTCGATTTCGAGACGACCCGCCGTATCTATAATGACGGTGTCGTATCCCATCGACTTTGCGTAATCGATTGCCTGCGGAGCGGTCTTGACGGGGTTCTGCGTGCCCTTTTCGAACACCTCCACCCCTACGTTCTTGCCGACGACTTTAAGCTGTTCTATCGCGGCGGGACGGTAGACGTCGCACCCGACGAGCATAGGCTTTTTGCCGCCCTTCTTCAAAAGAAGCGCAAGCTTGCCGCAAAGGGTGGTCTTGCCCGCGCCCTGTAAGCCGCACATCATAATTACGGTAGGCGGGTTCGAAGCGACCGTCAGCTTTGCGTTCGACGGTCCCATAAGCGCAATCAGCTCTTCGTTGACTATCTTTATGACCTGCTGTGCAGGGTTTAAGCTCTCCAAAATTTTCTGACCGACAGCCTTTTCGGACACCTCGGCGCAGAACTGCTTGGCAACTTTAATGTTGACGTCCGCTTCCAGAAGAGCCACGCGCACCTCGCGCATTGCCGTCTTGATTTCAAGCTCGGTAAGCCTGCCCCTCTTGGTGAGCTTGGAAAATATATGATTTAATCTTTCGGAAAGCGATGAAAAAAGCGCCATAATTATTTTCCCAACTTATCTAAACCCGCGGCTATTTCTTCCGAGTAGTCTTTATCCAAAATTGCCGTCAATTCCGCAATATCTGCGGCATATTCGGGGTGCAAACTTAAAAATTTCTCCGCCCAGCGCCCCACGTCGGTCATCATAAACGAAGTAAAAAGGTCGCCCTCGGCTAAGAGCCTGTCGTGTTTCAACTTGTCGTCGTATTCGGCAAGCTGCTTTTTGCAAAGCGCCAGACACTCCGAAACACCCTGCCTCGATATCCCCTTCTGCTCGGCTATCTCCGAAACGGTCAGATCGAGGTTGAAGTACATATCGGTTATTTCCTGCTGCGTGGGCGTTAACAGTTTGCCGTACAAATCCCACAGCCGCATAAACTGAATTTTTTCCATTTACCCGCTTATTATAACCGAGCCTTTCAACCTTGTCAAGCAATTTTACTTGACAAAATCACCCGTTTTAAAAAGTGATAAAATTTCACAAAATGTTAATAGCCCAACATTTTTAGGGCTGCGGCAAAAAACGGCAAACGGTATTGACTATATTTAAATTAAGTGATAGAATATGCGGTAGAGGCTCGGAATATGAAAAAAACCATAGACGGAGTAACCTACGATACGGCAAGCTCCACTGTAGATAAAAAGTTCACATACGGCGCGCCCGGCGACGCTACGGGTTACGAGGAAACCGTATACATAACCGCTGACGGAAAATATTTTATATATACCAACGGCGGCGCGCAGTCAAAGTACACGCACGAGAATATCACTCCCATCGAGCGCGAACAGGTGCGCGAATGGATGATGTCGCACTGATTTTAAACGTTTAAGGGCTTTTCTTACGGAAAGCCCCTTTTTACTACAAGTTTCACTAAATATTCACACATAACGCGGTTGCAAAATATTGCGGCAATTGATATAATACCGCTTGTAAAAAATTTTAAGGAGCAGTTTATGTCAACAAATTTACTCGTAACCTGGACGGAAATTCTGGACACGGTTATCAATTGGATGACAAGCTCGGGCATTAAAATAGTTATCGCCGTTTTATTACTCGTAGTTTCGTTTATAATTATTAATGCAATAACCAAAGGCATTTACAAGCGGCTGCAAAAGAGAAACGCCGACGTAACCCTCTCCCGCGTGGGCACGAACGCTTTGAGAATAATGCTGAAAATACTGGTGCTCGTATGCCTTATCGGATATCTGGGCATCGAAACGGCGTCCATCTCGGCGGTAATAGCGTCCATCGGCGTGGGCATTTCGCTCGCGGTACAGGGCACTCTCGCCAACTTCGCCGGCGGCGTTATCCTCATCATTATGCGCCCCTTCAAAATCGGCGACTACATAACGAGCAACGGCGTCGAGGGCACGGTCGAGGACATCAAGCTTTTCTACACTCACGTCGTTACCAACGACAACAAGGCAGTGGTTATACCCAACGGAGCGCTTGCCAACAACGTTATCGTCAACGCGTCGGCAAAGGATACGCGCCGCGTGGATCTGGTTATGCAGGTTGCTTACGGTTCGGACATTATGCTCGTAAAGGAAATCATCAAAAAGGTATGCTCCGCAAACGAGCTTGTGTTCAAGGACCCCGCTCCCTTTGTGGAATTTTCGAATATGAACGAGAGCAGTCTGGATTTTACCGTGCGCGTATGGTGCAACAGACCCGACTACTGGACGGTAAATTTCGCGCTCATTGAAAACATTAAAAAGGCGTTCGACGAGAACGGTATAGAAGTACCTTTCAAGCAGGTCGACGTACATATTAAAAACGATAAATAAAGGAGATAAAACTATGGCTGACGAAGAAAAGAAAGAAGAAGGCAAGGTTTCGGGATTTTTCAAAAAGCTCGGCAAAAAGTTCGACGACGCAACGTACGATATGCGCTTGCAGAGCGAATTTGACAAGAACCACAAGAAGTATACCGTCTACGCGGGTGCGAGCGTTCTGAGCATCACTCCCGAAATTTCGGTAGAGGAGCATCTGGACGAGAACTACCTTTTGACGCTTGACGACGACGAACAGATTGCCGCGGGCAGTCTTATCGAGGACAGCGAAACGGGCGACGTTATGCACATTGCCGCCGTCGAGAAAGCTACGCTTACCGTAGAATTCGAGGGCAAGGCCAACGAAAAACCCGCCCTTAAAATCTTCCTCGGCGAAATGGCGCAGAAGGTTGAGGTTATCAAGGTCGGAAACGATTACTATTTAAAGTGATAAGTAAAGAAAACGCCCCGCGGCAAATTTGCCGCGGGGCTTTCGTTTTGTTGTGACTAGCTGTCTTTCAGCCAAGCAATTAAAGGACTTGGCAGAGGCGACACGCCTCAGTCGTCAGGGTCGATGACGGGAATTTCCTTTATAGGCTCGTTAGGCACGCCCTTATACAACACTTTTAAAAGAATGGGCGTCAGGATTGACGAAACGAGAATTAAAAATACCGTCATAATCATAAACTGTTCGGGCAAGCCCGCGCCTATCGCCGTCGAGGTGACAATCAGCGCGACCTCTCCCCTCGCCATCATTCCCACTCCGCCGACGGCGCTCTCGCGCCAGGAATATTTAAACGCCTTGCATATCGCGCCGCAACCGACGATTTTTCCGACTAAGCCCGCAATCACGGCAATGAGTGCAAAAAGGAGAATTTTAGGGTTCATAGACGCAAACGAAATGGACGAAATACCAATGTTCGCAAAGAACACGGGTGCAAAAATCGTGTACGTATCAACATCGACCTGCTGATCGATAAACCTGCTCGCGCGGCGCACCGTCGACAAAACCGCGCCCGCAAGAAACGCGCCCGTAATGTCCGCAACGCCGAACACCTTCTCCGCCAGAAAGCTGTACCCGAAGCACATAACGAGCGAATACATAGAAATTCTGTGCGTGGCGGACCAACGCTTATCCATCCACTTGAAGACCTTTATCGCCACAAAGCCCAGAGCGACAGCCACGACGAAAAATGCAACTATCATTATGACCGTTCCGTAAGGCGTTGCCTTGAACGCGTCGAACTTGTTGTCAGCCTCGACCGTACCTCCCTTTGCAAAGCCCGTGACAACCGAAAGAAGCACGATGCCGATAACGTCGTCTATAATCGCCGCCGACACAATCGTGGTGCCCAGCCTCGTGTTCATTTTACCCAGTTCTTTTAAAACCGAAACGGTAATCGCAACCGACGTCGCCGTCAAAATCGTGCCGACGAACAGACATTTGAACAGATTGTTCACGCCCAGACCGAGGTTGCCGAAGGGCAGAGAAATCAAAAAACCCAATGCAAGCGGCACGCACACGCCCGCAAGCGCTATAAGAAAGCTGGCAAGTCCGGTATTTTTCAGCTCCTTTACGTTGGTTTCCAGCCCCGCGCAGAACATTAAGAACAGCACGCCTATCTTTGAAAAGATATTCAGCCCGTTGC
>CAMWKX010000067.1 GCA_947174955.1 uncultured Clostridia bacterium
TGCGACGAGTTCGTGGCGTACGACGAAATGTTCAACGGACTGTGCGAAAGCCATCCGTTTACCGACTACTCGCTCGACGGCGTGCACCCTACGTTCAGGGGTTCCAACCTTATTGCCAACACTTCGATTAAGGCGATTCGCAAGCACTTAATGTGATAAAAATGCGTTCGTTAAGGCATATATAGGGGGTAATTGCAGTGATAACCGAAAACGGAACGGTAAAAACGAGCGTCGAGCACAGCGAAAACGTATACAATGAACTGAATAAAAACCTGCGCAGCCTCGGCATTTTGTATATAGTTTGCGGCGCGGTTATCTTCGTGCTCGGGCTGGTAGTGTCGATATTGGAAGCTCTCGAGGAAACGGGGGACTGGCAGGACGCTACTATGATTATCGTCGGAGCGGTGTTTGCCGCCCTGGGTATTTTCTTTCTGGTGCTGTATAAAAACGCTGCCAAAGCGGCGCTGAAATTCAAGCGCGTGGAAGAGGTGGAGTTTTTCGGGGATTACCTTATTGACAAGGAATATACCGACGGCGAGCTCACTTCGACCAACAAGGTTTATTACAAGTGGATAGTCAGAATAAGAGAAACCAAGAGCTATCTGTTTTTGTATAACACGCGCGTGACGGCTATTGCCGTGGACAAGAACAGTCTGCCGCCTAACGAGCTGAATACGATCCGCGCGCTGCTGGGCAGAGCTCCTCAGCCTGCGCCCGTGCAGAACTTACAGACGGAGCAAAGCGGCGATAAGCCAGCCGAACCGTTCGAGGAACTGACGGATAATAAAGAAGAATAATAAAAAGCCCCGCGGGCGACCGTAGAGCTAATACAGATAATCGGGCGTGGCTTAAGGCTGCACCTTTTAATGTGTAAGCCACACTATTACAGAACGCTTGTATTTGTTGCCTTCAATATGATATAATGACTGTACGATAAACGGTAATTTAACAAGGTTGGTATGGGGAAAAACGAGCTGTTAAATTTAATCAAAAGGATGATGACTTTTGAAAAGGGTATAATCAGTAATCAGACTACTTCCTGGAAAGCACACAGAGAAGCCGAGAAGCTTACCGATAGAAACTTGCTCCCGATTTTATACGAAATAGTTAATGAAAACGAAGGAAAAGATAACGATAAGCCGTTCCTGCGTTCTTGTTGCTATTTTATAATCGGACGGATAACAACAAGTTCGTTTCAACACGAAGATTGTGAATACATATTTAACCGGTTAAAAAATGAGTTTAAAGATAAAGATTTGGTTTTATATTCTTTGTTTGAAGTAATCTGTTATTGGCGAAATGAAGCAAATATATATGTGCCGTTGGATATTGATATAACGCCTCTTACCGATATAGTTATCAAGAAAAGAGGACATACAAAAAGGTGGGCGATACAAGTGTTGGGCTGTTGTCCGAGAAAAGAAAGCAGAGAGATTTTAAGAAATATTTTAATGCAAGAGGATGAAAAAAAGCATAAAGAAGAAATCAGATGGGCAAACGTCGCATTACAACATATCGGAGAACCAGAAGATATACCTTATCTTGAACGGTTTTTAAAAAGCCGTATACCTAATTCTAAAATTACGGCACAATACGCAATAAAATTTATAAAAGAAAGAAATAATTTGGAGTAATAAATTTCAATTTAGCTTTCTTATCACAGTAAAACGAAAGAGCCGCAACAGATGTTGCGGCTCTTATAATATTATTATTTGCAAAGTCTTTCAAGCGCAAGCTTGTAAATTTTAAAGCACTTTTCAATCTTTTCAAAGGTTATGTATTCGTTTGGCTGGTGAACGGTGCATTCCTCGCCGTCTTCCTCGGGACCGAACGCCGCTCCGCACTTTAAAGCGCGCGCGTACGTGCCGCCGCCTATTGCCACAGGCTGAGCGTTCGCGCCCGTGACCTCGTTGTAAACTCCGAGCAAAGTGGTGATAAGCTCGCCGTTCTTGTCGTTGTACAGGGGCGCCTGTTCGTGTAAGATTACGTAGGGGATTGCGTACATTTCAACCGTTTCCAAAACCGTTTCAATCCTGCAGGTCGCGGGATAGCGGATATCGCAGGTAACGTAAATTTTACCGTCTTTCTGCTCTATAACGTTGGGCGAAAGAGTCAGCTTTCCCGTCTCGTCCTCGAAGTTTACAAGCCCGAATTTCTCTACGAATAAGAGCCTTTTCATCTCGGACAGTCCGAGGTAATCGAGCACTTTTTCGATAGCGTTTACGCCCTTGTCGGGGGTGGAACCGTGCGCGCTCTTTCCGCGCGAAATTACGGTGTCTCCGGCATATTCCAGCCCCAATTGCTCTAAAAGAGCCGATTTTTCCTCGGCTTTAACCGAGCAGTAGTCGCACACCATATTCGCCGCGCCGCCGCCTTTGAGATCGGAAAACTGCGCGTTCGCCGCGGGGAAGGCAAACTGCATATGCACGATGCCCTTTTCGGCGTAGATTACGGGGAAGTCCGCGTCGGGGGAAATTCCAACCTCGGGCATTTTCGCAACCTTGTTGTAGTGGTCCATACACGCCCAGCCAGTTTCCTCGTTACAGCCTACTATAAGCTTAATAGTTTTAGACGGTTTAAGCCCCGCGTCTTTCAAAGCTTTCATAGCATAGAGGGTGATAAGGGCGGGACCCTTGTCGTCCATAGCACCTCTGCCCCAGACTTTGCGGGAGGTATAATCTATTTCGCCGCCGAACGGTTCGTGAGTCCAGCCGCTGCCGGCGGGCACTACGTCTAAATGCGCGAGTACGGCAAAGTCTTCGCCGCTGCCGAATATTACTTCGCCGACGTAGTTGTCGTAGTTTTTCACCTCGAACCCCATAGACGAAGCGAGGGATAAAAAGTAATCGAGGCACCGCGCGTTTTCCTCGCCGAACGGCTTGCCGTCCACTGCGGGGGCCTGCGACGAGTCGAACTTAATCAGTTCGGAAAGATTTTTAACGATATCATCAAAGTAATTATTCATAATAACCTCAAATTTATTATACTCTTTTTTATTTTTATGGTAAAATAAAAATAAGGCGTTTTACAAATTTATTTTTTCGCAGTTTAAGGGTAGGGTTATGCACGAAGGTCACAGGAACAGACTTGTAAGCAAGGTCAAGCACGGAGAGATTGTCTACGAGCACGAGCTTATGGAAATTCTGCTGTTCAACGCCTGCCCGCGCAAAGATTTAAACGCTGTCGCACACGCTGTCGTATCGCGGTTCGGGTCGATTGAAGGCGCGCTTGGCGCAACCGCCGAAGAGCTTGCGGAGGTGGACGGCGTCGGCGAAAATATGGCGGAGTATATCGCCGTGCTCGGAAAAGCTTTGCGTGCGGCGGGCAACGAAGAGGGCTTTGCCGTCGTATCCAATATCCGCGACTTCAAAAACTATATTTTATCCCGCCCCGCGCCCGAATGCGACCGTCTGGAACTTTATTGCCTTGACAAGGACGGCAGAGTGAGAAGAATTTGCGTGTTCAATGCAAAGTCGGGACTTCGCGCCGCGCCCGCTGAAACGGTCATTTTAAAGACTATTTCCGCGCACCGTCCCTACGGACTGTTCGTTGCGAGCAGGATAAAGAGGGGTAACCGTCGTCCCGACGCGGCTGAGGACGCGCTGTGCGAGCGTGTCGGCAAAATTGCAAAGGTATGCGGAGCGAACTTATACGACTATTGTACGGTCGGCTCCGACGGTGAATTTTACAGCTACAAAATGGCGGGCAGGGGCGTGTTTGCCGACAAGGTTACGGGTGACGTCTATGGAGAATAAGGGCAAGCTTTTAAACAATCCCGTCCGCTTTATCCGCATACTCGGCGCGGTAATCGGCGTAATACTCGTGGTTTTCGAAATGATAATCTGCGCGCAGTATCTCAACGTCAAGGTTCTGCCCGATCTGTGGAAGATACTGTCGCTTATCGGCTGTATGGTTGCGCTCGACGTGCTGTGCTTCGTCGAACTGTACCTCGTCAAGACGCTGAGGGTGCGCATAGTAATTTACTGCTTCGACTTTATCTTTCTGCTGTTTATCTGTCTATTAACGGGCAGCTCGTACCTTGCGGGACTGTACTGCGTAATTCTGTCGCAGCTGTATCTGAATTTCGAAGACTTCCGCACCAAGATAGTCGTGTTCGTGGTAAGCTGCGTGGCTTACGCGGCAACCTACTTTTTCGGCTGGTTTATAAACTATACGAGCGAAATCGCGCCCCTCGATATGGCGGTCGCCGCGCTCGTGGGCATAATGATTTTAGCTCTGCACTTTGCCGTCGTTAACTTCCTTCTGGCGTTCTACCGCAACAATATAAAGCTTGCAAAGGCGTTAAAAGAGGCGGATGAGAACAAAAAGGAGCTGGAAGAGGCGTATGCCGAGCTTTCGGAAACGGCGGTGTTTAAGGAGCGCAACCGCATTGCGCGCGACATTCACGACAACGCGGGGCACTCTATGACGGCGGTAATTATGCAGACGGAAGCCGCCAAGCTGCTCATAGACAGCAATCCCGAAGAGGCGAAGAGCAAAATTATATCCGCAAACATTCAGGCGAAAAACGCGTTGGAGCAGATGCGCGAAAGCGTGCACCTTCTGGCGGGCCGCGGCGAGGCGGTATCTTTGAAAGAGGAACTCGAAGAAATAATCGCGCAGACTATGGACGGCACGGACATCAAGATAAGGTTCGATATCGCCGACTTGAATCTTGCGGGCGACAGGCGCAGGTTTGTCTGCAACAGCTTAAAGGAATGTTTTTCAAACGGTATGCGCCACGGCGGGGCGGGCGCCTTCTACGTGGAGCTTGCCGAAAGCGACGGGCGGGTTGTTCTGACCGTATCGGACAACGGCGAGGGACTGCCCGAAGATTTTAAGGAAGGGTACGGACTGCGCGGAATACGCGAAAAGGCGGCGGCTTTCGGCGGCGGAATAGTCTACGAGAGCGAGAGCGGCGACGGCTGCGAAATAAAGATAACAATAGAAAGGGGGGAAATGTCGTGATAAAGGTAATGCTTGTCGACGATCAGATAATTTTAGCCGAGGGAATAAAGAGTGTTTTAGAAACGGGCGGCGACATAACCGTCGTCGGCGTTGCGGGCGACGGCGTTCAGGCTGTGGAGATGGCGGAAAGGGAGCGCCCCGACGTCGTGCTTATGGACATACGTATGCCCAATATGAACGGCGTTGCGGCTACCAAGAAAATCAAGGAAATTCTGCCCGACTGCAAGATTATAATTTTGACGACCTTCGACGACAGCGACTATATTCTTTCCGCAATCAACGTGGGTGCGTGCGGGTATCTTTTAAAGGATATCGGCTCAACGGCGCTTATCGACGCCATACACAACGCGTACAAGGGCGACACCATTCTGCCCTCGCAGATAGCCAAAAAAATCACGGAGGCGGCGATGATGGTTTCGTCCGACCGTGAGATTAAATTGAAAAGAGCGTTCGGGCTTTCGGACAGGGAGGCGGGCATCGCGATGATGATTTTAGAGGGGTTTACCAACCGCCAGATAGCCTCCGCGCTAAAACTTTCCGACGGCACGGCGCGCAACTATATCAGCACGATATATTTAAAGCTGGACGTCGAAAACCGCACCGCGGCAATCGCGAAAATCAAGGAAGTTCTTTAAATGTCGTTTTTGTACATACTCAGGTGTATGCTCTTTATTTTGGTAAGCGGAACGTCCAGCGTTTCCGATGATGCGGGCAAGGATATAATTGTTGGTGTACTCGGTTGGGTGACCGTATACATAATAATATGTTTAACCGCTCTCGCCGTGAGCCTTATAAGAAGACACATAAGACAAAAACGCGGCTTGCCCGAGGAAGAGCCGAAAGAGCTCAATTCTGACGTCGTTGAAAAACAGTTGCAGGAAAAGATTGACAATAACAAATTTTATAAGTGGTTTGTTTACGTAAGCGAGTGCGCAATGCTTACTTTCCTGTATAACGGCAACGATAAAAAGTTAAAGTCAACCGGAAAAAAAGCGACTAAAAAAGAATACTTGACCTTCTTTTGGTTTTGGTCGATTATTGCCGCCGACATAACGTTTGTAGTGCTGTTATGCGTACTTTTTAAATAATATAAATCGCCCCGCGGCTGAATGCCGCGGGGCTTATGCGTATATCAGAGGTCGAACGCGATTGCGGTTATATCGTCGTGAAGTTCGCCGCAGAAATTCTTTAAATTTGTTTCCAGGTTCTTGATAAATTCCTCGCCGGTTCGCGAGAGGGAAAGCGTTTTCATTGCACCGTCAACGCCGAACATTTCGCCGTAGCGGTTCTTGCTCTCGGTCACGCCGTCGGTGAGTAGTACGAGGATATCCCCGCTCTTATAGGGTATAGTATCCTCGAAATACGCCGCGTTGTCGAACCAGTTGGACACGGGCGGAGAGTTCAAATCTATGCGCGTAATGCCGCCGCCCGACTTCAATAAAATGGGCACGTTATGCCCCGCCATAGAATAGGTTATGCTGTCCTTGTCTATGCGCGCCGCGGCAACCGTGATATAGTTTCTTTCGTCTAAATTGAGCTCGGAAAACTTGTCCGCAAGCGCGGATATGGCTTGCGCGGGCGAGTACGCGGTTTTATCGTACGCCGCCTTGACGAACGCCGTCAGCATACCCGCCGAAATGCCTTTGCCCGAAACGTCGGCAATCATACCACAGGCGGAATTTCCGACGGTGAATACCTCGGGTAAATCGCCGCCAATGTCGCGGCATGGGATATAGAGGTAGGAATAGCGTTTGCCGCCTGCCCACTTGCCCGCGGGCAAGAGCCTTTGCTGAATACTCCTTGCGGCAACCAGCTCGCGCGCGATTTCAAGCTCCAAAGCGTCGTCGATTATGCCCATGCACAGCCCGCCGCCCAGCGGTTTTACCGTCAGCGAAAAGGCGACTTCGCGCTTCTGCTCGCCGCCCATTTTAATGTAGAC
>CAMWKX010000068.1 GCA_947174955.1 uncultured Clostridia bacterium
GCCCTCGCCGTCGGTTATGGGCACGATGTCGCCGCCCTCCGAAAGGTTGGCGATATAGCTGCGTCTTTCCTGCATAATTTTATCGAGCTTGGGCGAAACGGCTCTGCCCGCAACCTCGCGCTTGCCGCTGCCCGACGCGTGTAAAACCTCGTCGGTGTCGCATACGATTGCAAGGTGTCCCGAAAGTTCCGAAAGGCTCTTCGCCGTGCCCTCCGAAAACTTTTCGAGCGAGGCTATCGGCGAATACTTTTTGAGCATAAGTTCGTCGCGGTCGGTAAATATTTCCAGCGGGTCGCCGCTCTTTAATCTCAGCGTCGAGCGGATCTCCTTGGGGATTACCACTCTGCCTAATTCGTCTATTCTGCGTACAATTCCTGTTGCTTTCATTTTTTCTCCTTTTAACAACACAAACAGTTTGTACGTTTACAAATAAAAAAATACGCGGCGCGAAAGTTTCGCGCCGCGTAAATATTTATTGATTATTCTTCCCTGTCGTTATTCCTCAGTCTTCACCTTTTTCTCCCTTACGGGCGGCTGCAATTCGGGGTGCTTTTCAAAGCGGTACAGCCAGAATTTATATATAAAGAAATACGCAATGCCCAGGATTACGATTATTATCGACCAGAACTGCGACGGCGTTAAATTGCCGACGAAGTTGCCGCGGTAGTCCTTTCTTACGTACTCGATTACAAATCTCCATATGCCGTAAGCTATCGCGTAAACGCCGAGATTGTACTTAAAGTCGAATTTGAAAAGCAGTATCACCATTACCGCCGTGAGCACGAGCAAAAACAGGCACTCGAAAAGCTGAGTAGGCACGACCTTTACCGCAGACGAGAGCGCGTATCCGCTGTTGCTTCTTTCTATATACATCCAGATGCCGTACCACGCGTCCGTTTCGCCGCCGTGACAGCAGCCCGCAAACGTACAGCCCAGCCGTCCGAATGCGTGCGCAATCGTCAGTCCGATGGGCGCAAGCTTTAACGCGTCGGTCAAAGAGGCGTTCATATTGTTCTGCAACAGTTTGATTTTGGTGCGCGGCGCAATGACGAACGCGTACAGATTCCACACGACGAGAAAGCTTACAACACCGCCGATAAGTCCGCCATAGAAGGTCATCGAGTCGCCCAGACTGAAACCCGCCGACGGATTTGCGATATAGTCGTACAGCGCCTGGAAAACCATAGCCATAAACACGCCGAACGCCGTAGCGCATATGCCGATTATCAGCAGTTTATCGATTGCCTCGTCGTTGTAGTTGTATTTCTGCATTGTAAAATACAAGAACGCAAAGCACAGAATTATGCCCAATGCCATACACAGCCCGTAGTACTGCACGTGCAGAGTGCCGATTGAAAATAAAGGTCCTTTTGCCATATTATTTACCCATTAAATTATTGACCGCGGATACAAGAGCTTTATAACCCGACTTGATAACGTCGTTGTCGACGCCCGCGCCCCAGTAAACTTTACCGCCCTTTTCCACGCCCACGTACGAGATTGCCTGCGAACGCGAACCGTCGGTCAATGCGTGCTGTTCGTATCCGGTCAGAACGTAGTCCAGTCCGAAAAGCTCCTTAACCGCGTTGGACACCGCGTCAAGTCTGCCGTTGCCGATTGCAACCGCCGTCTTTTCGCCGCCGTCAAAGTTAACGGTCAGAGTTGCCTCTATGCCGTCCGTCTGCTTAAAGTGGCATTCGGTTATATCGAAATGCGCGCGGGGCGAAAGATAGCTCTTTTCGAAAACCGTATACACCTCGGCGGGTTTGAGCTCCTTATGCTGTCTGTCGGACAAGTCCTTGACCTTGTAGCCCATATCCTCTTTCATCTTGGCGGGCATATCTATGCCGTAGTTTTGCAACATTATATATCCCACGCCGCCCTTGCCAGACTGCGAATTTATGCGGATAACGTCCGTTTCGTACTCCCTGCCGACGTCGGCGGGGTCGATCGGTAGATAGGGCACGTCCCAGATTTTGCGGTCGGTGTTCTTGCGGAACGCCATTCCCTTGGCGATAGCGTCCTGATGACTGCCCGAAAACGCCGCGAAAACCAGCTCGCCCGCGTACGGATGACGGGGGCTCACGGGCATTGCCGTAAACTCTTTATACTTCGAAGTCACGTACGGCATATCCGAAAAATCCAGTTCGGGATTTACGCCCTGCGAGTACATATTGCCCGCAAGCGTGATGATATCGACGTTGCCGGTGCGCTCGCCGTTGCCGAAAAGCGTGCCCTCTATCCTGTCCGCGCCCGCCAAAAGCCCGAACTCGGCGCTCGCCACGCCGCAGCCTCTGTCGTTGTGCGGGTGCAAGGAAAGCACTACGCTTTTGCGGTATTTCATATTTTCGGATATGTATTCAACCTGCTGAGCGTACACGTGCGGCATTGCGTTTTCGACCGTGGCGGGCAGATTTATAATCGCCTTTTTATCCTCGGTCGGCTGCCATATATCGAGCACGGCGTTGATAACTTCCAAAGCGTATTGGGGTTCCGTGCCCGTGAAAGATTCGGGCGAGTACTCGAAACGGTAATTTGCGCCCTCCTTTTCCGCCAAATCCTTTAAAAGCTTGGCGCCGTCCACCGCTATCTTTTTGATCTGCTCTTTATTCTTGTTAAAGACCTGCTCGCGCTGAGCAACCGAAGTCGAATTGTATACGTGAACAATAGCGTTCTTTGCGCCCTTCAACGCCTCGAAGGTCTTTTTGATTATGTGCTCGCGCGCCTGAGTCAAAACCTGCACGGTCACGTCGGCGGGGATTAAATCCTCTTCGATAAGCTTGCGCAAAAAATCGTATTCCGTACGGCTTGCGGCGGGGAAGCCCACCTCTATTTCCTTGAACCCGAGTTTAACGAGTAGCTTGAAAAACTCGACTTTCGTGTCGAGCGACATAGGCTCAATAAGGCTCTGATTGCCGTCGCGGAGGTCGACAGAGCACCACACGGGCGCTTTTTCCACGGCGTCCTTGCTTGCCCAGCCGTTGCAGGACGCGGGCGGCAGTTTATATTGCTTTTTATATTTTGAATAATTATTCATATTATACCTTATTTATAAGGTAACATAACCGCCGACAAAAATCAACTGTTTTGAACGTCGGTTTCCGTCGTAGCGGTATTGCCTTGTTTTTTCTTTCTGAGGCAGGGTATAAAAAGGTAAAAGCCGATCGCTATGAACATACTCACAGACCAGCCTATCGCCCACGCCCAGCACACGCCCGCAAAGCCCAGTCCCACTCCGACGAGCAGGTACACGAACGCGACCCTCAAAATCAAATCGGTGAATGTGGAGACGGCAAAGCCGAGGTTGCCTCCGCACCCGCGCACTACGCCGTCCGACACTATTTTTACGCACACCGTGGGCAGAAACGCCGCGACTATTTGCAAAAACTTGACCGAATAGCCGAGCGCTTCGTCGGTTAAGTTCAAAGAAAACAGTTTGGTCAGCTGAGCGGGTATGCACTCGCAGAGTACCAGGAAGAAAAGGCTTGTGCACATCGCGTAGGTGAGTAAGGCGAGATAGCCCTGCTTTATACGCCCGTATTCGCCCGCCGCTTTGTTCTGCGAGCAGAAGTTGGCAAGTCCGTTTGTCATCGTGCCCACTCCCACGTTGGCAATCTGCACGAGCTTGAAGCCCGTGGTAAAGCCCGCCGCCGCGTCGGTACTGATTAAATTTATGCGCTTGACGATAAAGAAGTTGCCCACCGACACGAAGCTGTTCTGTAAGATTATGGGTATGGACGTTACCGTAAGCTCTTTGCATATGCCTTTGTTAAAGAGCGCGGGCTTTTGCTCGCTTTTAACCGCTTTCAGCTTTTTAATAAGCACGACTACGGTTAAAACGGTTGCCGCCGCCTGAGAAATGAAAGTCGCCCACGCCGCGCCCGCCACGTCCCAGTGAAAGGCGCACACGAATAAAAAGTCGAGCCCCACGTTCAGTACGGACGAGAAAACCAGGAACAGAAATGGTCTTTTGCTGTCGCCGAGCGCCGAACAGATACCGCAGCCCAGGTTATACAAAAAGACGAACGGCAGCGAGCCGAGATATATGTAGAGATAGGTCAGGCTGTCCGCCATAATTGCGGGGTCGGAAATGTCCAGAAGGTACATAGAAGCTTTTGCGACTCCGAAGCCGACAGCCATAACGACTGCGCACAGCGCCGCAAATGAGATGAGCGCGGTGTTTACCGTTTCCCTGACCTTTAAATTATTCTTGGCTCCGAAATACTTTGCTATGATTACCGAACACCCGCCGTTACAGCCGAGCGCGAACGCCAAGAGGATATTGACCATTGTGGACGCCTCGCCCACCGCCGTAAGCGACCTCTGACCGTCTGCGGCAAAGTTGCCCACGACCAGAAGGTCGACGAGCGAATACGCCTGCTGCACCATCGCGCTGCCAAGTAGCGGCAAGGAATATAAAAGCAGGGTTTTCCAAACCGAGCCTTTGGTTAAATCAACCGTCTTTTGTCCTTTCATAACAACGCCTATTATATGCGTTTCGCCCGCCGTTTGCAAACGGCGGGCGAATAATGTTTTATTTTGTTGTAACGTAACATTTTAACACTTAAAAGTGTTAATATATGACAGACAGTACGGCTTACTCTCCGCTGATTTTCTGCGCGGCGGAACCGGGCACGGAGTATAAATCGAACTCCTCGTCTATATCGAAGTCGCTGTCGTCGTCGAACGCGGCAAGCTTGGATACCGACACCTCGTACGCGGTCATCGTGACCATACTGTCGTCGGGCTGTTTCTTCTGGTACTCGCGCGACTGAATTCTGCCCGAAAGCGCAATCTTGTCGCCCACCGCAAGGTTTTTGACAAACCGCGCGTTTCTGCCCCAGGCTATCGCGGGGATATAGTCGCTCTTGTTGTACGAACGGTTGACGGCTATCAAAAGGTCGGCAATCTCGCGATTAAACGGCGTCGTGCGGTACACGGGCGGCTTGCAGATATAGCCCGAAAGCACAATACTGTTGGGGTTTTTGCCGGGGTGGTAATCTAAAACTTCGCGCACGAACACCGTAAGCATCAGCCGCGACTTGCCGTTTTCCAGCTTGTTGTACGAGCGGAACTGTCCCAAAGCGCACAGCTCGTCGCCCTTCTTCATACCGCCGCCCATAAGCCTTTCGGATATGGTGACGGGCAGTATATCCGCCTGCCCCGAAAGTCTGTTTACCTCGACGAAGAACTCGTAAAAGCCTTCGCCGAACACCTCGTGCGAGAAGACCGCGTCGCTCGCTATCGTGCCGCAGATGTATACTCTGTTGTTCTTTTCGTTCAAGTAGTTCATATTATTTACCTCATTTTACTTTGTATTTCGCCGTTAAGCTGACTGTAACTGTCTTCCCGTTACGTCAATACTGTAATTCTCGCGGTAAATAAGCTCGCCTATGGGAACGAACGTGAACCCCTTGTTTTTAAGCGTTTCGATAATAATGGGCACTGCCTCTGCGGTATGTAAGCCGTTGTTGTGCATCAAAATTATCGAACCGTTCTTTGCGCCGTTGATAACCCTCATTGCGATATCCGTGGCGGAAAGGTCACGCCAGTCGAGCGAGTCTACGTCCCACTGAATACTGTAAAAGCCCTCCTCCGACGCCGTCTTGATAAGGCGGTCGTTGTAGTCGCCGTAGGGCGGGCGGAAGAGCTCAACCTTCTTGCCCGTGATATCGGAAATCGCCTGCGAAGAGGTTTTAAGCTCCAAACGTATTTCCTCGGCGTTCTGTTTGGACATATACGAATGGGTTGCCGAGTGCGTGCCTATTTCGTGACCCGCCGCGTCGATCTTCTTGACGTATTCGGGATATTTCTCCGTCCAGAACTCGACCATAAACCAGGTGGCTTTGACGTCGGATACGCGGAGCGCTTCCAGAATTTTGTCGGTGTAGTCGGTGCCCCAGGCGCAGTCGAAGGAAATGGATATGGTCTTATCCTCTCTGCCTACCGAGTAGATGGGAAGCGTGCGCGGCGTATTGCCGAACCACACGGCGTACGCGCTCGTATAGTGCGCCCCCACCGACAGCGCGGTTATCGTTATCGCGGTTAAGACACACGCGAGAATGCTTTTCAATTTGACTGTTACTGCCAATCTGCTCACCTATATTAGCAAAATAATAGTTGCCCTTTTTGAGTTTTAAAGTCGATTTTCGCCTTGTTTTGGCGAATGGACTGTTACAACTTCGCCGTGTTATAATTTATGGACGTTTGTCCGCTTTTATGACAAAAGCGCGGGCGCAATTTTCTTGCGCCCGCGCTTATAACTTAGTTGTATTTACTTTATAAGTTCCTTTATTATTTTGTCCGCTTTACCTATGTCCGCCTTGCCCTGCGTCGCCTTTTTGACGTAGCCGTACAGCGCGAATATCGCCTTTTCCTTGCCCGCCTTGAAGTCCGCAACTGCGTTAGGGTTCGCTTCGATTGCCTTTTTGCAGATTTCGGTCAGCTCGCTATCGTCCACGCCCGCGATGTCCTCGGGCTTGATATATTCGGATACGGGCTTGCCCTCGTCCGCCATCTTCGCAAGCGTTTTTTGAGCGAGGGTGATATTGACCTTGCCTTCGTCCACCCACTTTACAAGCTTTGCCATCTCTTCCGCCGACACGGGAAGCGCGAACTTTTCCTTGTCCTCCTCGGTTTCGAGCTTGGAGTACAGCGTGCCGACAATCAGATTGACCGTATTCTTTACGCCTGCGCCGAGAGCGAACGCCCTTTCGGCAAAGTCGCAAACGCGCTTGTACTTGTATAAAAGCTTTGCCGTCGCGGGATTGATTTTGAGTTCGTCGATATATCTGTGCAGTTTGTCGGTGGGCAGCGCTGGAAG